>NZ_CP063363.1 GCF_016807805.1 Xanthobacter dioxanivorans
GCGTCGGCTTCGCCGACTAGCTTTTTTACTAGTCGCCGCTGGCGCTCATCCGGAAAGCTGGGCCTCGATCCAGCAGAAACCGGACAGGGGAAGGTCAACCGGAATGAAGAAGCCGTCGCGACAGGATCAGGGAGGAAATCGCCAGGGCTGCAGGACCAGTGCGGCAGGCCGAGACGCGCGAGGCCGAACGCATCGCCGGATCGCGCTGAAGGCTGGATCGGCGAGATCGACAATCGAGGAGGCGGCGCTGCTCTCGGCCTTCGAGGAGTGTGGCGAAACGGTTTCGCGACGGCAAGCGACGGATCGACCGGAAGGAAGGGTGGCCCCAGCCGACAGCCGAATGGCGGGGCGTCCACGACGCTCGCGGCTGGCGCGGCTCAGGGCGGCAATCGCGAGGCTTGAGCGCATGCGCCGGTCGAGCTCATCGGACGCCCGCAAGCGGGACACGCGCGAGAAGATCGAACTCGGCGGCCTGATCGTGAAGCGGGACTGCGCTACGAGAAGCGCGCGCTGCTGCTCGGGCCTGCTGATCGACGGGCAGCGCGCGCCAAGCGAGGACGAGGCCGAGCGAACGCGGCTCAGCGCCATCGGCGCGCAAGCCTTCGGGCGCGATCATGAATAGGGTGCTGCTCGCCGGGCTGCAGGCGGCGATCATGATCGCGGTGGCGATCACGACGACCGGCGCCGAGCACTGGCTGGGGGCTTCGGCAAAGACGGGCCGCGCGCATGATGCTCGGCCGTACCGGGCTCGCGCTGCCCTATGCGCTGGCCGGCGGGGCCGGATTGATCCTGCTCTTCGCCGCGCCGGCGCGATCGCGATCCGGGCGGTCGGATGGGGCGTCGTGACGGGGAGCGCCGCCGTCATCGCATCGCCGTCATCCGCGAGGGCGTGCGCCTCGCGGCCCTCGCGCGGCCGCGTGCCGGCGGGGCAATCCGTGCTTGCCTATGCCGATCCGGGAACGAGCGTCCGGGGCGGCGATCGCGCTCATTTGCGCGATGTTCGCGCTGCGCGTCGCCATCAAGGAAATGCCGCCTTCGCGGCAGCGACGCCGCGCCGGATCACGGGCCGGCGCGCGATCCATGGCGAGACCGACTGGATGAAGATGGAGGCCGCCGCAAGCTGTTCGGCGACGCCGGCGGCATCGTCATTGGCGAGCGCTATCGGGTCGACCGCGACTCCGTCGCCGGCATCGCGTTCCGCGCCGACAGCCGCGACAGCTGGGGCAGCGGTGGCCGCTCGCCGCTGCTCTGCTTCGACGGGTCGTTCGGCTCGTCGCACGGCATCGTCTTCGCCGGCTCCGGCGGCTTCAAGACGACGTCGGTGACGATCCCCTCGCCTTGAAATGGGGGCGGCGGCCTCGTGGTGCTCGACCCCTCATCGGAGGTCGCGCCGATGGTGATCGGCCATCGGCGCAGGCGGGCCGCAAGGTGGTGGTGCTCGATCGGCCGACGTCGCCGCCGGCTTCAACGCGCTCGACTGGATCGGCCGTTTCGGGGGGACGAAGGAAGAGGACATCGTCGCGGTCGCGAACCTGGGTGATGACCGATAGCGCACGGCAGGCCTCGGCGCGCGACGACTTCTTTCGCGCCTCCGCGATGCAGCTTCTGACGGCGCTGATCGCGGACGTCTGCCTGTCGGGTCATACGGAAAAGAAGGACAGACGCTCCGGCAGGTCCGCGCCAATCTCTCGGAGCCGGAGCCGAAGCTGCGCGAGCGGCTGACCCGGATCTACGAGCAGTCGGGATCGGACTTCGTGAAGGAGAATGTCGCGGTGTTCGTGAACATGACGCCGGAGACCTTTTCCGGCGTCTACGCCAATGCGGTGAAGGAAACGCATGGCTGTCCTATCCGAACTATGCGGCGCTGATCTCCGGCCATAGCTTCACCACCGACGAGCTCGCCGATGGCGGGACCGACATCTTCATCGCGCTCGACCTGAAGGTGCTGGAGGCGCATCCGGGTCTCGCCCGCGTCATCATCGCGCGCTGATGAATGCGATCTACAACCGCAATGGCGAGGTGAAGGATCGCACCCTGTTCCTGCTCGACGAGGTCGCGAGGCTCGGCTTCCTGCGCATTCTGGAGACCGCCCGCGACGCCGGCCGGAAATACGGGATCACCATGACCCTGCTCTTCCAGTCGATCGGGCAGATGCGCGAGGCCTATGGCGGCCGCGACGCCACCTCGAAATGGTTCGAGTCGGCGTCGTGGATCAGCTTCGCGGCGATCAACGATCCCGAGACCGCCGACTACATCTCGCGGCGCTGCGGCGACACCACGGTGGAGGTCGACCAGCTCAGCCGCTCGTCGCAGATGTCGGGCGCGTCGCGGACGCGCTCGAAGCAGTTGGCGCGCCGGCCGCTGATCCTGCCGCATGAGGTGCTGCGCATGCGCGCCGACGAGCAGATCGTGTTCACGGCCGGCAATGCACCGCTTCGATGCGGGCGGGCCATCTGGTTCCGCCGCGAGGACATGAGAAGCTGCGTCGGCGAGAACAGATTCCACCGGAAAGAGGCGTTGCAGGGAGGCGGGGCTTGAGACGGCTGCGCGTCGGCGACAGCGAGGTCGAGGACAGTTCCGGCGACATCAGCGAGCGGCTGGCGGAGGCGTTTGCCCGGCGCGAACATCCGCTGTGCCTGTGCCAGCCGGATGGCGTGCCGATGTATGTGGTGCGCGCGGGTGGCCGCCATGTGCTGAAGCGGATGCCGGGCAGCGGACCGCGGCACGATCCCGACTGCGATTCCTATGAGCCGCCGCATGCACTTTCCGGTCTCGGGGCCGTCGCCGGCGAGGCGATCGTCGAGAACGCGAGGACGGCGTCACCCTGCTCAAGCTCGATTTCAGCCTGTCGAAGCAGGCCGGTCGGGCGGCGCCGGCGGCGCGCGAGGCGATCGATGCCGGCGCGGTGAAGACGGATGGCTCGCGCCTCTCGCTGCGCGCGCTGCTGCACTACCTGTGGGAGCAGGCCGAATTCAATCGCTGGCGTCCGGCCATGACCGGACGGCGCAACTGGGCGGTGCTGCGCAAGTTCCTGCTCGAGGCGGCCGAGGGGAGACCGCGAAGGGCAAGGCGCTTGCGCACGTCCTGTTCATTCCCGAAATGTTCGATGCCGAGCGCGACGCCGCGATCGCGCAGCGGCGCGAGATGTTCCTGAGCCGCGCGTTGAAGGCCGAGGGCAAGCGCCGCTTGCTCGCCATGCTGATCGGCGAGGTCAAGGAGATCGCACCGGCGCGCTTCGGCCACCGCGTCGTGATCAAGCATCTCCCGCGCTTCCCGTTCATGCTGAACGAGGACGCCCATCGGCGGATCAACGCGGTGTTCGCCTCCGAGCTGGCGCTGTGGAATGCGACGGCGGATTCGCATCTGATCGCGATCGCCACCTTCGGCATCGATGCCGCCGGCATCGCATCGATCGAGTCGATCGCGCTCATGGTCGTGACCGATCGCTGGATCCCGTTCGAGAACCGCTATGAGGCGGCATTGATCGACGCGCTGGCGAAGCGCGGCGCGAGCTTCGTCAAGAGCCTGCGCTACAACATGCCGCGGCGCAGCCGATGGCCTGCGCCGTCCTACGCCAGGACGGCGCGGCGCCGCTCGGCATGTATATCGTGCCCGACGACGCGGGAACGGATTATCGGGAGAAGCTCGACGAGCTGATCGCCGAGAGCGGCATCGCGTCGTGGATCTGGAGCATCGGCGACGGCGCCATGCCGGAGCTTCCGGTATGACGTGGTCGGAGGTGGCTTCCATGCGAGAGCGAGAGGCGGCCGGACCGCCTCTCGCCTGCGGCTCAGCGGCCGCTCGGCGCCAGCTCTGCGGGCCCGTAGACGATGCGGCGGGCATGGAAGCTCACGCCGGTCTCGCAGGCGATCTGGTCGATGATCTGGCGCAGACCGCAGAGGCTGCGGTCACTCACCTCGCGCAGCGACGGGCCGCATTCGGCGAGCGCGTACCAGCGCCTCGTGCGGGGATCGAATATCTCCTGCGTCGCGAGGTCGATGTCGAGATGATCGAGGAGCGGCTGCGGCTGCGCGATCCAGCGGTGTTCGAATTCCGCCTCGATCCAATAGAGGTCTTCGGCGGCCTGCTCGGCGCGCGCCGGGTCAGCGCCGTCTCGCGCGCACCGCTGCGCCTCCACCGCGCGTATCATCAGCTCGATCAGATCGCCGAGCTTGGCGACGAGCCGGTCGTGTGCGCTGCGCGCGAGATCATTGTCGCAACCGACGCGACTGATCCTGGCTATGAACCTGAAGCCGTTGAGGCGCGTGAACAGCGAGAGGTAGTCGATGTCGGACTTGGGGTGTCTCCTTTCGTTCTGACGAAAGGCGGCTGCACCGTAGGCGCGAGGAGTCAGGGATCGCGAAGCGACCGCCTGCGGCGGCGAGCGGGGGTGCCGATTTTCCGGCGGCGCCTCCCGGGCGTCGGCGGAAAATTGGGGAACCGCGATGTCCTTGACACCGGAGCGGCGGGTGCACAATAGGCCGTCAGAGAGAGAGGAAAGCCACGGCGACCGCCGGGCGCCGTGCCCGCATCCGGCGACCAGCCGGCAGGGTGCGCGAGGGTGTCCCTCGCGACGAGGCGCCCGGTCGATCCGGGCGACCTCGTCCCGCGAGATGGATCGTCACCCGCATGGGCGGAGACCGCATCGCGGGCTCCGGGAGCGGTGCGCAGCGGCGCGAGTAGAGCCAGTCCGCCGCGGGCGGCTCGCCCAGATCTCCTTGTCGGTGACCGCATATCTTGCCGGGCTGGCTATTCTGATGCCAAACGCCACCCGGGTCGTCCGGCCTGCCCCGGTTTCGATCGGAGAAAGACACACCGCATTGGCCATATCCTCCCGTTCGGAACGACAGCATCGCAGCTCGGTTCGGCCGGGCGGTCTGAGCAGCGCTCCCGCAGAATGATTGTTCTCCCTATCAGAGGCGCTCTCGTCGCCGCGCTCGCCCTCGCCGCGCTTCATTGGCCATGTCGCGGACATGCTGAGCCGACGCGGGGTGCGATTTCCGATACCGTGGCGGCCTCGTTCTCCATCTGTGGCAGCGCCCGGCGGTTCGACTGCGTGGTCGACGGCGACACATTCTGGCTCGGACGACAAAAGATCCGGATCGCCGACATCGACGCTCCGGAACTCACGCCGCCGCGCTGCGCACATGAGAGGGAGCTGGGCGAGGCTGCGAAGCACAGGCTGCGGGCGCTGCTGAACGCCGGGCCGTTTTCGCTGGTCGCGGGCTCGCGGGACGAAGACCCGTTCGGCCGCAAGCTGCGCACGGTCGTGCGTGCGGGCCGCTCGATCGGCGAGCGCATGGTCGCCGAAGGGCTTGTCCGGCGCTGGGACGGCGGCCGGCGAAGCTGGTGCGACTGAGGCATCAGCACAATGAATCGGTCGAGCCGGACCGATTCGAAAAACGCGTTGGACGCCGCAGGCGGCGGCGGCGAGACTCCCGGCATGAACCAGAGGGGCAGCCGACCCATCCATCTTCGCCGCATCGACCCGACGCAGAACATGCGGCGCTTCTACGCGCTGGCGATCCAGCCGACGCTGTTCGGCGGCGCCTCGGTCATCCGCAACTGGGGCCGGATCGGTTCGAATGGCCAGGCCATGATGCAGACCTTCGACCGGCCGGACGAGGCCGACGATGCGCTGAACCGCCTCGAGCGCAGCAAGCGGCGGCGGGTTATCGCGACGCAGATTGAACCGGCCCCATAAGAATGGCCGGCAAGCGAAGCGCTGCCGGCCAGGAGTCGTCACATGGTCTCGTCGATGACACCGGCGGCCTTCGGCCGGACGTCGTCCATGTGATCGATGATCTCAAAGCCGTCCGACATCCAGCCGAAATCGCCGTTGCGCACCGCTTCGAGTGTGGCCCAAGTGCCGTCCGGCCAGAGCACGATGTCGTCGGGGTGCGGCTATCGGCGCTGTGATGAGTGGGATCGCGTCATTGGGATCTCCTCACGTGCCGGAAAAGGACGAAGGCCCCGCCTTGCGGCGGAGCCCTCGCGTCGCTGCGATCAATCCCGCCGCGGCCGGGACCAGATCAGCTGCAGGCCTTCCTCGCCGTCGACCTCGACCAGGGTGGCGTAGAGGGGCTCGCGGAAGGACGGATCGTCGAGCTTGACCGAGAGGTAGTCGCGGCCGGTTTCCTCGGCGGTCCGCTGCCAGGCTGCGCCGAGCTCGACATTGTCGGCGTCGAAGATGCGGAACTGGGGGCCCCGGTCCGAGGGGTTCGGGATGCGGACGATGCGGGTCCGGGCCTTGAGGCCGAGGGTGCGGATGTTGCCGGTGAAGCCGTTGCCGTTCGAAGTGAAGGTGCCGATGTTGGCCATTGTCTCATTCCCTTGGTTCCGGGCCGCGCCCATCGCGACCCGATGGCGGTCGTGAGGCCGGAGGCGATCGACCCGCACCCACCGGGGTCCCCGTTGCGCTTGCGCAATGGGGTGGTCCTTCGGGCCGGAACGCAGTGGAGGGCGCCCGGAGACGGCTTTTTTGCTTCGCGATGCAAAGCCGGCCGGGCCCCCTTCGGGGTGGCCGGCGGCGGAAAAAAGCCGGCGCCGGACGTTGCGGGGACAAGATCGAGGGCGCGCAGCGCCCGTCCTTCGGCCAGACCTGCCACATCGGGTTCGCCATGGGGGAGGCCATCGCAACACCGGGGGAGTGCGACATGCGCGAAGATCGCCAGGCTCCCGACGGCACAGTGGCCGCGCGCTATCCGCTCGCCCCGCCCAGATCGCGGATCCGCAGCCCTCACGGATCCTCGCCGGCAGGCCCAGCGCGCCATCCCGTCGCCGGCATGACGAACGCGGCTCCCGCGCCGGCAGCGGAGCAGCTCAGGGTGGCGCGACGCCCTCCGCTCAAGCTCCGCCATCCGTCCCGGCGACCGACGACCTGCCGTGGTCGGGAGAGGCCGAGACCGCCCAGCCTGGTCCTTGCGCTGGCGGACGGCGGCGACGAGAGCGCCCGCCCGCGGGGCGGGCCTTCCCGACCAGAAGCATCGCCGAGCAGAAGACGCGGAAACGCGAGCGCCGGCGCCGACAAAAAAGGGGGCTCACGCCCCCTCCGCCTCGCGGCTGCGGCGCTCGGCCTCAGCGAGTAGCTCTTCGAGGCGCTGCTGCGACTCCCTGCGCTCCTTGCGGGTGAGGATGCAGTGCGCGAGCTCGGCGCGCAGCTCGGCGATTTCGGCGTAGATGTCGAGAACCTTCGTCATGTGAACCTCCTTCGTCTCGATGACGAAGGCGGCACACCGGGCGTTGGAGGGACGGGTCAAGGATCGCGCAGCGACCGGCAGCGCCGGCGCGCGGGGGTGCCGATTTTGTCGTCGCGCAGCGGCGGGAAAATTGGGGGCACCGCGCGTCCTTGACGCGGCCCGACTGCCGGTATGATGGGTCGTCATTGAGAGGAAGACGGCCTGGCACAACGGTTCTGCCGTCTTCGGCTCGCAACCGAGCCGCAACGTTCACTCGATGTCGAACACGGCAGTCGTTGCAGCCCTCGAAAAGGCTGGAGCAGCAAGAACGAAATTGCTGGCAAGGAATTGGTCAGCTGCTCCGCAATCCCGCAACCGGCATAGGTCTTCGTCCTTAATCGCGGCCCGAAGGGCATTGAGAATTTTCATGGAGTCAATGAATCGATATGGTCGAGCATAAAGGGAGCCAACGGTCGGCCCGAGCGCGCCAGGGACGCCCCTCGCTATTTGGAGCTCGGCCACAAATCGACACGCGTCCACGAGACCGGACTCTCGCTCCAGCCAGTTTTGCGCCGACATAACGCGCTCGAGGAGCGGCGTGAGGTCCCCCGCGCATTCCAACTGGGCAAAGGCTGTGCCGAACCACTTGGGATAGGGCGCGTAGCGACGCTCGACGAGCATGGCGAGGCGCATGATATTTCCGACCATCCGAGCGGCGATTACCTGTGAACCGAGCTCATCCCCTACGTCGCCGGTGCGGCCGACATAGGCGCGTTCTTCCGCAATGAGCCTCCATTGCGCGGCAAGCTTGTAAAGCCATACGTCGCGAGGAAAGTAGTTGAGGCGGCTCCTGAGGGCGGTAAGAGCACCTACATCATCGCGAAACACCGCGCCGGCCGTCACGGTTAAGAATAGTTGTTCCGAGTAAGATAGCCAGTCGCGTGCGGTCAGGTCCGTCGCAAACTGTCTTCCCAAAAAAACATCACTCCAAGCCGTCAGTGTATAGAGTTCGACACCGTGGTCTGAGCCAAGCACGCCCGCTACAGAGCTCTCTCGGCGGGGGCGGACATTGGTAGCGTAGCGAACCGGCCACCCCTCAAAGACCGCGGGAAGACTGCGATCTAGGGCCTGCATTATAACGGGCGCTGTCTCAGCAAACCTCTCCTCGGGAAGGAAGAGCTGCACGCTAGGACCATAATCATGGTCTGCGGATACTTCCGTATCATAACCAAGAACTTCCGAGCCTAAGCCGATTCGACAAGCAGCGTATGGCAGTTCGGGGAAATGTTCTTGGAGGACGGGGGCGACAAGATTTTCATGAAACCGTTGTGCGAGACCAATTCCTATCGGGTGAGTTGTTGAGCTAGCCACGAGACATTCCTAGGGGATTTTTGAACAGGATGCAGCCGCCTCATGGCCGTGCATGGTGAAGCGTGGCAGATGTCTATCGCGAAAGTTTGTGCTTTGCGAACGCTCTTTGCGCTTGGAGCTTGCCCACGGCGGCGCTGCCCTTCCGGATCAATTTCCCCTACGGGGCATGTGAGGCCAGCAAATCGAGAAGCAGCTTGCGGCATCGGTCGCAGACTTTAGGAATTCTGCGACAGGCTGACTATCGACAACACCTCCAAGGCGGTATTCGCTACGCTGCCAGTCGTGTCCTCTGCGGGGTCATAGGAAGCTATGGCCAAGGCCGTAACCGTGCAGCGGTTAGCGATCATCCAGACACATTTCTTGAGAGTGCTTGGCGAAAGTCCGCCATCAGGGACGAAATTGTTGGCCCGACCAAAGGTCGGGTCGAGAACGTCGAGATCGAGATGGAGGTAAATCCGCTGCACTCCGTGCTTTTCGAACTGGTCGAGGGCGCGGGAAAGATCCCCAAAGATATCACTTTGCGGCGGCACGCGACGGATCGCAGATTTTGATAGAACGCGCTCGGCGCCCTCGTCGGCACCGTGACCCCCGACCAGAATCACGTTCTCATCCGGGATAGGTCGAAATCCTTGAACTGTTGACGCCAGCGCTTGCCAGCAACGCCCTGTCAGGGTGCTAATGCCCATAGCATCGAGAAAATCGCCCTCGAAGGTCTCCGGCGTGTTGCAGTCGCCATGTCCATCGAACAAGATGACTCCTAGTGGCACGTCCGGTTCAGCACATTGGATACCAGCGACGGTCCCCAGCGAGCTGTTGCAGTTGCCCGCAAGAACGATGGGCCGACCCGCGTTCATGAGACAAGCCGACACCGCTGCGGCTCCTTCTCGGTGAAGCTCGAAGGCCGTTCCTATTTCCGTTTTGAACGGCAGATGAGCTTCGAGTGTCGTCAAAGAAACCGTTCCGAACGGTTCCAGACGGCTCGCGGCTCCTGCCGCTATTAGATGAGAGGGCCCTGCCCCCATACGAAGGTTCCGGTATCCGGAGTCATAGGGAATGCAGATAAGAGTGTAATCGGCGTATGCCATAGATTCGGAAGCCCTAATTTGGCTGCGCCAAGGAGCAATAGTGTAGAGATTTTTAAGATCCGTGCGATAACGCCGCAGAAACCCAAGGATGGGTGATACAATCATCGAGATCGCAATAAAGAATGCCTTCCCATCCGAACGCATTAGCAGACTCAATTCCAAGATCTGCGAACAGATGCTCGCCCCACAGCCGGCGGCGTTCTGCCTGGCCAGTATAGCCATGAACAAGAACGCCATCGACATCAAAGAAAATCGATCTCAACATAACCACCGTTCGGGCGAGATTCCCGGAACCTGTACCGTAGCGGGCCTTCAAGAACTCTGCGAGAGAATGCGGTTCATTCGTCAGGCTGCCTCCCGCTCGCTCTCCGCCCGTGGCTGAAGGCCGTGCAGATAGGCGACCGCCCGCTGCGCATGGGCGGCTGCGGCAAAGATCGCCCTGCGGTCGTCCTGCAGCACCTTGAGCCAGGATGCGACGTAGCTCGCGTGGTCCGCGCGCGGCTCGAGCTCCGGCACCAGGCCGAGATCGGCGCAGAGGAAGCTCGCGCCGATGTCGGCGATGAGCTCTTCGCGCGCCCGCTCGCTGCGATCCTGGTGATAGCGGCTGAGATCGCGGTTGAGCCGATGCGCCGCGCCTGCCCAGTGGACACATTCATGTCCGAGAACGCCATAGTAGCTCGCCGCGTCGCGAAAGCTCTCGAAGGCGGGCATCTGCACATGGTCGCTGGACGGCGCGAAGTACGCCTTCGTCCCGCCATAGCGGATCACTGCGCCGGTATTGCCGAAGAAGCGGTCGGCATGCGCCACCCGCTCGATCGGGTCCGCAATCGGTTCGACGGGCCGGGCATAATAGCGCTCCGGCAGGCCCTCGATCTGGTCGCAATTGAAGACGGTGTAGGTCTTGAGGAAGGGAATCTCCCGCTCGACCTCGTCGCCGCGCGCATCGGTCTCTGTGCGCTTGAAACGGCTGGCATAGACGACGTTCGCGCCGCTTTCGCCCTTGCGGACATGTGCGCCGAGCTCGGACGCCTGCTTGAAGGTCATCCACATCGGCGAGGCGAAGCCGCGCGCCATGCTCTCCGACCAGAGCAGCAGCACGTTCATGCCGGTATAGGGTTCGCCATTGTGGCGTAGCGGCCGCGTCACGCGGCCATTCACATGGCCTGCGCTCCAGGGCTGCACCCAGGGACGCACTCCCTTCTCCAGCGCGGCAACGAGCTTTTCCGTGATCCGCGCATAGATGTCGGTGCGCGATCCGCTTTCCTTCCTCTTCATTGTCCTCAACCTCCTTCATGGAGGCCGCGCCGATCGCGGCCCCGTCACGGAGGTCCGTCAGGCGGGGACGGTCATGAGGTCCGCGCACCCGACCGGGGTCCCCGGCGCGCCTGCGCGACGGGGTGGTCAGGGCCGAAACGCAGTGGAGGACGGCGCAGCCGTTGCGCGGACCGCCGGACCCGGCAGGACCGCCGTCCGGGACGGGCCGCGCCAGCGCGCCAATCCCGGCCCCTCTCCTATCGCCATCTGGAAATTCACAGAGCCGCGTGCTATTTATCTGACTAGCTGACTAGGTATGGATCGATGGCCAAACAGGCAGAGCGTGCAAGGGCAGGCAAAGCATCCGGCGGCCGAACGGCGGCCGGACGCTGGAAGCTCGAGGATGCGAAGGCCCGCTTCAGCGAGGTCGTGCGCCATGCCCGCGAGGACGGCCCGCAGCGCGTCACCGTGCGGGGCCAGGACGCCGTCGTCGTCATGAGCGTCGAGGAGTTCGAGCGCCTTGCGCCGGCGAAGCCGCGGCCACCTTTCGTTGCGTTCATGGAGAGCCTGCATCTCGGCGGCCTCGACCTGGAACGCGAGGCGGATCGCGGCCGGGATGTCGAGCTTTGAAGGGCTGGCTGCTCGATACCAATGTCGTCGCCGCACTGATCAACCCGAGAGGCGCGCCATCGGTGAAGTCCTGGGCGGCGCGGCAGGATGAGGACACTTTCCATATCAGCGTGCTGACCCTCGCCGAGTACGACAAGGGCATCCACAACCTGCCCGCCGACCATTCCGAGCGGCCGCGTTACATCGCGGCGCGCGATGCGCTCGCCGAACGGTTCGGCCCGCGCGTGCTTTCGCTTGGCGACGCCGTCGTGCGGCGCTGGGGACGAATATCCGGGGAGGTGAAACGGGCGGGCGGGCATGCGCCGCCGGTGATCGACACGCTGCTCGCCGCATGCGCGATCGAGCATGATCTGTATCTCGTCACGCGCAATGTGAGGGATACGAAGCCCTCCGGCGCAAGCGTGTTCGACCCGTGGAATGACGATGAGGCGGACTTTCCGCTGAGTCCGCGCGCCGGAAGGGCGCGGTAGCGACAACGAAAGGGCCGGCCCGGTCGGGCCAGCCCTTTCGTTGCAGAGATGAGGGGCGAGGCCGAAGCCTCGCCCGAGAGCGACTCAGCCGAGGGCCGCCATCTGCAGTTCGGCCGCCTTGCGGTCGACGCTCTGGCCCGGGTTCTCGACCGGCCGCTCGAACGGCTTCCACGCCTCGCCGACGACGTGCTCGTAGGCGGCGATGGCGCCCTCGGCGGCCATCATCAGCGCGTGGGACTGCAAGGCCATGTCGGCGGCGAACTCGCGCTTGCGCTGCGCGGCGCTGTCGAAGCCGACCGGACCGTCGAGGTCCTCGTCGCGGGTATCGTTGGCGGCCTTGGCCGTCGCGTCGCGGGCTTCCGTCACCGCCCGGCTGTAGAACTGCCCGGCCCCGTGGGCCGAACCCACATAGGCGCCGACGATGCGCTGGAGGTGGATCTGCATCGCCCGCTCGCCGAGGCCTTCGCCGAGGCTGTCGGCGGTCTCGACGATGAGGCGCCGATGGAGGTCGCGGATGCCGTCGCCGTCGAGAACGGGCAAGCCGAAGCTTTCGGAAATGAGCGTGGCCTGGGCGGGGTCGGGGCAGCACAGCCGGACCATTTCGAGAGTGGTGCCCTTGCGGAGCTGGACGACCTTGGCGGCCTGGCGCGGAGCGGCGGACTTGGTCATGGCGATTTCCTTTCGTTCGGTTTCTCCCCAAGGCCCGGACCGGCTCCTGCCGGCCCTCCCTTCGGGTGCGGGCGAACCAAGCCGGCGGGAGAACGGGCGCTTCAGGGTCCGGGGCGGCCGGATCGAGCGGAGCGGGTTTGCGGCCAAGCAGGGCCTTCAGGCCCTCGCGCGGGACGCGGGCCCGCTTTGCGAGAGTGGCTGCTCCGGCCGCAACGCGGCGCGCCAGCGGCCTTGAAGCGCCCGTCCGCCGGCTTAAGACCGCGACAAACCCGAGGGGTGGTCCGGCGGACCGGACTCACGACATGAGAAACCGACCGGCAAGGACCGCCATGACAGGCCGTGCGCCGGTGAACAGTCCGCCATTTCCAGCGGCAGCAGTACCGCCGCAGCGTCAGGCTGTTTCGACCGCACGCGCCCAGACGTCCGGTCGCCAGAGCCGGATGAACTCTTCGATCTCGCCGCGATAGGCCTCCGGGTAATACGCCACGGAGAATTCGGCGAGGCCGGTGACGACGATGGCCATGTCGCGGCGGATCGCGCGATCCACCGCGAAGATCTCGGAGAGGTCGAAGCCGCCTAGGCTGTCGGCATTCCACCAAGCGAGGATGAAGCTCGCGACGCGGCGCGACTGGCCGGTATCGCTCCTGGCGATGGCCAGAAGCCGTTCGAACGCCGCGCGTGCTGCTTCATCCATGGCCGCACTCCCGATGGTCGCTGGAGCCTGGCGGAAGGCCGCCGCGATGGCACGATCCGCCGTCGGGCCGAGCCTCGCGATCGAGGGCAAGTCCATGGCGCCGGCGGAAAGCCTCGATGGCCGCATCCTGACGGGCGAGCTTGCGTGACAAGGCGTCGATCTCCGGCTGGCGCTCTGCGGTGAACGCCGCGAGATGCGCGCGATAGCGCTCGAGGAACGCGCTCGGTTCAGGAGCCTTGCCACGCCGATGGCAGGCATGGCGCGGCTTGAGCTGCGGGATGAACGCCGTCATGCGCCGGGTGATCTGGCGGTCGATCAGGTCGAGCTGGCGCTGGATCTGCCGGCGCGCCTCCTCCATGCGGGACAGCTCGGCGAGACGTTCGGCAGGGCCGGTCATCTCCCTGCCCTCCCGTTCCATCCGATGAAGCTCGACGGGCCGCCATAGATGCGATGCCGGGCCGGATCGATGACGAAGCCGAAGCGCCCGATGCTGTACTCGGCCGATGGCACGAGGAAACGCCGTTCCTCGGTTCCTGGGCCGCGCTTGCCGCCGAGCGTCGCGACCACCTCGACGAATCCCGCCTGCTGGTCCGACGTGATCGCCGAGATGACGATCCAGTCGGCGGCGTGTTCGCGCTCGAAGGCGCGGCGATCCTTTTCGCGGGACTCCCCGGGGAGCAGCACCGTGCCGAAGATCACCTCCCAGGCATCGGGCCAGCTATCCTTGATCGTGCGCTCGGCGCAGCGCCGCTCGAAGGCAGTGAAAAGATGCGGGAACGTGATCGCGACCGCCGCCCAGCACTCGTCCTCTTCGTACCAGCCGCCCTCGGTGCGAAGCAGCGGATGGACCTTGCGATTGCGTTCGGCCGAGATGTGGAAACCGCCATGGCCGGCCGTGGAGTGGAAGACGACGTCCTCGGCATAGAGCGTGGCGCCCTGCGAGGCGCCCCATGGCGTGCTGGCGCGCGAGCCTATCTCCTTGCGGCCGAGCGCCCGCTTCTCGCGCTGATGCTCGGCGCTTTCGAGGACGCGGGCACGAAACGCCGCCTCGTCGGCAAGCTCGCCCCAATGGCCGTAAAAGTGGGAGCGGGACCATTGCGCCATTGGCCGACCGATGCGCCAGCCAGTGACGAGATAGTGCCCGCCGTCGCGGCCTGGTGCCATGGCGAAGGCGGTCTCGCCGACAAGCGCGACGAGCAGGCCGTCGGAGCTGCGGCCGAAGGAAACCCCCGGAAGTCCGGGGGCCTCTTCGATGTTGTTGGCGGCAGCTCTCGCGTTCATGCTGCGGCCCTCCCCTCGTCGTCGCCAGGCGCAGCATCGTCGGCCGTGACCTCGCGCAGCACGGCGTGCGGGTAGCCATGGCTCTTCAGCCAGGCCTGCGCGGCGTCGCGGCTCTCGGCGAGATGGATGAGCTCGGCGTCCTCGCCGGCCCGGTCGAGGACCAGGACCGAGCCGATGGCGGGCCGCTCGACGACGGTGAAGGTGAGGTCGTTATTCACCGAAAAGGTCTGGTGAACGCGCAGCACGATGACGCCGCCGCTGCCGAAGTCCCCCTTGTGCAGGGTGATCGAGGCGGGCAGCGTGGTGCTGCCGACGACGGCCTGCGCGCGCTTGGCGATCAGCCGGCCGCCGCTGTTGCGGTTCTCCCAGGCGGCGAGCTTCTTGCGATGACGCTCGGGCGGACGCGGCGATCCGTCGGCATAGCGGATGAGCGCGCCGAGCGGCGCGCGGTCGAAGATCAGTTGTGCGGACATGGAAAGTCTCCCTGTGCAGGGTGTTGGAAACGAAGCCGCCGCCGGCGATGCCGGCGGCGGGGTTCGATCGGAGGGGAAGAGGAGCGGGCCTATTCGGCGGCTTCCCTGAAGGCCTCGCCGTCCTCGTCGGACGGCTCGGCGGTCGCGCCGTCGGCAGCTTCATCGGCTTCGTCGCCATCCTCGGTCGGCGCGCTGGCCGTCAGCCACGGGCCGAGCGCCGTCGCATCCGGAGCGAAGAGCGCGGAGGGGTGGATGAAGCGAGCTTCCTTGAAATGCTCGACGAGCGCCGCGCGCGTGTCCTTCACCCGCTGACGTGGCAGGACCGGCGTGTCCTTGCAGGACGCCTCCAGTGCCGGTCGCGCCAGGCAGGAGAGGAAGTCGTCGGTGCCCATATTGGGCAGGAAGCCATCCGCCCCGACCGTGGCGCCGGCGATGCGTGCGACGATGCCGCTATTGGTGGCGTTCTCCCGGCACGAGAAGACGTCGGCGAGCATCGATCGGGCCGCGACGCGCAGCGTGTCCATGTCGAAGGCGAGCTTGCCCTCGCCGTCGAACAGGATGGCGGCGTGCTTCGCGAGCCGGCTGTGGCCGTAATAGACGCCGCCGCTGCCGGTCGTGACGGAGACGTTCTGGCCGGCGAAGGCGAGGATGAGCAGCGCCGTCAGCGTGTCGTCCTCGATCGGGGCGCGGCCGAGCGCCTCGCGCAGCGCGTCGGTGCGGAAGTCGCCGATCATCTCGACGCCCTTGCGCGTCACGTCGGGACGGGTCTTCGCCACGACGCCGACGTCGTCCATCGTGCTGTCGGGACCGCTCCCCGCCTTGCCGGCCTTCCTGGGCTCGGGCATGCGGTAATGTACGCTCTGCACGCGGCCGTCGCGGTCGAGATACATCGCGGTGCAATCCGACTTCGTCGGCTTGCCGTGGACGCGCTCGGCCTTCGGCGGCAGCTTCACCTCGCCCCAGTTCGTAGACTCGGCGATGATGCCCTTCTCCGGCAGGTTGTTCGCCATCCACTCCTGCTGCGCCCCGAGGAAGGCCTCGACGTTGGTGGTGTAGCGGCTGTCCTCGTCGGCCGGAGCGAACAGGTCCTCGACCCATTCGATCCCGTAGGCCTGGGCGAGGTCGTCGCCGAAGCTCGCGTGCCGGGCATACATGCGCTTCTTCTGCAGGCCCTGGCGACGCTCCACCACGAGACCTGCGGATCGCCCTTCGACGGCTTGTGCTTCTTCCAGACCTCCTTCTGCTCGTCGAGCGAGGCCGCGGCAATGGTGCGCAGCTGGCGCTCGTCGGGCATGTCGCCCTTGGCCATGTGATCGAGCATGGCCGGCAGCACGTTGGCGAGCAGCCGCAGCTGCTTGATGCGACGGACGTTCAGCGCCAGCGCGATGGCGATGGCTTCCTCCGTCCAGTCGAGTGCCACCAGGCGCTCGATCGCGCGCCACTGATCGACCGGGTTCAGCGGCTCGCGGGCGATGTTCTCGATCATCGAACGCATGGCGCCGTTGTCGTTGGCAGGCTCGTCGACGAGGACCTGGATCTCATCCAGGCCGGCGGCGATGGCCTGCTTCACGCGACGATGGCCGCGGTCAATGATGTAGCCGTTGCCGCCGCAGGTTTCCGGCGTGATGACAGGCGGCTGGAGGATGCCGACAGCCTTGATGGTGGCGAGCAGCAGAGCGTCGGCCTGCGGCGTGGCCTTGGTATGGCGCGCGCGATCGGGGTTTTCCTTCAGCGCACGCGGATCGACTTTCATGAGGTGCATAGGGATGCTCCATCCAGGGGTTTGCGGACCAGCCCGGCCGGGCGGCCCTCTCTCGTCTTCTTTCCGAAGACACCCCCCGGCCCGCGGAGCGGACGGGCCGGTGCAACTGCGGCCGAGCATCCCTGCCCGGCTGGACCAGCAGGGCTTCCAGCCCTGCGCAGGACGACGGGCCGGGATCGCGTGGGGCGCGGTTGAGCGTCAGCGTCAGCGGTCCGTCCGATCTGCGAGCGAGCATTTCACCTCCCTCCCTCTCCTCCTTCCTTCTCTTGAACTCCGCGCGTTCTGACGCTATCTTGCGTCAATATGACCGGCACGAAGACATGGAGGTCTGAGCCATGGGCCTCGCCCAATATGCCGACGACGGCCTTTTCGCGCCGCGGCGCATCGCGGAAGCCTTCCGGACGACGAGCGAGGAAATCGCCCGCACGGCAGGTCTCGGCAAGGACGCGATCCAGCGTCGAGACCGGATCCGCTCGGACAAGACCCAGCGCCGGCTTCGCGAGATGATCGAGGTGATCAACAAGGTCGAGCCGCGCTTCGGCTCGGCGCTGATGGCCTATGCTTGGTATCGATCGGAGCCCTTGCCGGGATTTTCCGGCCAGACGGCGATGCAGCTCGTCCGCGGCGGCCGGGCCGACGATGTGCTCGACTATATCGACGCTGTCGACGCCGGCGTTCACGCCTGACCGCGCATGCGCCATGACGGCAAGCTCTACCGGGCACTGAACCCGATCTATGCCCACGAACCGCTGTCGGGCCGCGGCGCCGAACTCTATGGCGGACGCTTCAATCCGAAAGGCGTGCCAGCCCTCTACACCTCGCTGTCGGTCATGACGGCGCTGCGCGAAGCCAATCAGGTCGGCAATCTTCAGCCGACGACGCTCGTCGCCTATGAGGCGGAGATCGACGGCATCTTCGACTGCCGCGATGATGTCGCGCTGGCGGCAGAGGGAATGAATGCGGCGGCGATCGCCGACACGACCTGGCGGGATCAGATGAGGACCGACGGCGAGGCGAAGACACAGGCTCTCGCCCGGCGCCTGATCGGCGCAGGCTATAACGGCCTGCTGGTCCGCAGCTTCGCCGCCGGCTCGACGGTGGAGGATTTGAACCTCGTCCTGTGGCGATGGTCCAACGCGCCGCCGGCACGGCTCGCGCTGATCGACGACGAGAACCGCCTGTCGCGCTGAAGTGGTCAGGCGGCGGCCCGCTCGGACGGCTTTTCGGTATCAGCAGCGAGATCGGCCTCGATCGCCGCGAGTTGACGCCGCTTTTCCGCCAGCTCCTCGGCAAAGGCGAACGCGCCCCCGTCGCGGGACCGGTAGGAGGCAAGACGTCGCCGAGCATCAGCGAGACGCTGCCGAAATCGCTCCTGCTCGCCATCGAAATCGTCGAGGGCATGCTCGAGACGTGAGATCGCGCCGAGGGGCGTGACGGTCACCGGCAGGTCGATTTCACATTCAGATCCCGTCCGGAGGAGCAGGGTGCTGTAGCGATAGTCATCGCGCCCGAATCGCTCGCCGGAATATTCGAGATCGAAGCCGCCGACCGAGGCGATCACGCTCTCATCCTCCCGCTGCAACTGCACGAGCGTCAGGATCTCCTTCATCAGCGCCCGGCCGGCCTCCTTGCGCTCGCCATGGGTCTTGCCGGTCACGGTCATCGCGAAAGCGTCGCCGGTGGTTGGGACCAGGCGCGCGATATCCTGCTCGATCTCGCCGATGCGCCGGGTCGCGAACTCGATCTCGCGCTCGGCGTCGCGGATCTGGCGGCGAACGGCGAACTGATCGTCCTGGTGGGCGGCACGGAGCCGTTCGAGACGGGCGATGCCCGCTTCGAGTCCGGCCTTCTGCATCAGCCGCTGGTCGCCGGAGGCGATCGCCTTCGCCATGGCGAACTGGTTGGCCTGGCCTTCGCCGAGATCATCGAGACGCCGGACCGAGGTGTCGCCGGACAGCGCGGCGGCGATGAAGCGAGCCTTGCGCTCGTTGTTCTGCCACATGGTCGCGTCGAGCGAGCCTTCCGTCGCATAGGCGAAAATGTCGATGACGTCGTGCTGATTGCCCTGCCTCTCGATCCTGCCCTCGCGCTGCTCAATGTGCGAGGGGAGCCAGGGCACGTCGAGATGGTGCAGGGCTTTCAAGCGGAGCTGCGCATTGACGCCGGTGCCCATCGTCTCCGAGCTTCCGAGAAGGAAGCGGACCCTGCCCGCACGCACGTCACCGAAGAGCCGCTGCTTCGCCTCCGACTTCTTGTAATCCTGCATGAAGGCGATCTCAGTGGCCGGCACGCCCATCCGGACGAGCTCGTCCCGGATCCAGCGATAAGCCGAGAAGCCGCGCGTCTTCTCCACGCTGATCGTACCCAGGTCGGAAAAGATCATCTGCACGGCACCAGAGAGCTCGAACGGCTTGCCGTCGGCCCGCAGGTAGGTGTTCTCCGCCGTCTCCTTCCAGATGCGGAAGGCATTGGCGACGAGCAGGTTCAGCTTGTTGTCCGGCTCGTTGTCATTGTCCGGATCGACGAGACGCAGGTCGATCGCGGCGTGGCGTCCGTCGGTGATGACCGAGAGCAGGATGTCGTCGCCCGGCTCCGGCGGCCGGTCGCGCATTTCGATCGCCTTGATGCGCTCGTCCAGCAGGAGCTGATAGCGCTTGAACGCCGCCGTGGGCTTCGCGGTGACGATCTGCCGCCGGCCGGTCGAGATCGTGGGGACCCTCACATAGCGTCGGAGGTCTGCCGGCATCACCACATCCGCGAAAGAGCGGAACATGGCGATCAGCTCCGGCACGTTGACGAAGGTGGCGAAGCGGGTGACCGGCTTGTATTTGCCCGACGGCTGCAGCTCAAGCTCGGTCGAGACGTCGCCGAAGGTCGAGGCCCAGGCATCGAACTCATGCAGCCCACGTTCGAGGAGCGCGGCGTATCCGAGGTAACGCTGCACGGAGAACATCTCGCCGAGCGTGTTGGTGATCGGCGTGCCGGAGGCGAGCACGAGCGCGCGGCCCGGGTTTTTCGTCTCGACAAAGCGGGACTTCACATAGAGGTCCCAGGCACGTTGTGAGCCGTTCGGATCGACGCCCTTCAACGTCGACATGTTCGTCGCGAAGGAGAGCTTCCTGAACTCCTGCGCTTCGTCGACGATGATCTGGTCGACGCCGATCTCGGAGATGGTGAGCAGATCGTCCTTGCGTGTCGCCAGCGATTCCAGGCGCTCTTTCAGCCCTTCCTTCAATCGCTCGAGGCGCTTGCGCGAGACGCGATCGTCGCTCTCGACCTTGGTCAGCAGCGTCTCGTAGAGCTCGAGCTCGTCCTGAATCATCTGCTGCTCGAAAGCCGAGGGCACGGAGATGAACCGGAAGGCCGAATGCGTGATGATGATCGCGTCCCAGGTCGACGTCGCCGCGCGCGATAGGAAGCGATGTCGCTTCTCCTTCGCGAGATTGGTCTCGTCGGCGACGAGGATGCGCGCACTGGGATAGAGCGCCAGGAACTCGCGCGCGGCCTGTGCCAGGCAGTGCCCCGGCACGACGAGCATCGCCTTGGCAATCAGGCCGAGCCGGCGCTGCTCCATGATCGCCGCCGCCATCGTCATGGTCTTGCCGGCGCCGACGGCGTGGGCGAGATAGGTCGATCCGGCCGAGATGATCCGCCAGATGCCACGCTTCTGGTGCCCATAAAGGACAAAGGCGCCAGAGGCGCCCGGGAGCTTCAGATGGGAGCCGTCGAAGGCTCTCGGCGCGATGTTGTTGAAGCGGTCATTGTAGACCCGCGCCAGGCGGTCGGTGCGGTCGGGATCGCACCAGATCCAGCGCTGGAATTCATCCTTGATCCTCGAGAGCTTGGATTTCGCGGCCTCCGTGTCGACGATGTTCAGGACGCGGCGCTCGCTATCGCCGTCCTTCACCGTGTCGAAGATCTGCGGCACGCGGCTGTTCAGCGCATCGGCGAGAAGCTCGCCGGCATGCCGGCGGTCCGTGCCCCATTCCGACGTCCCCGCCGCCATGTAGCCGAGCTGCCGGGCCTCCACGGTCCAGGAGGCCAATTCCGGCATGTGGTGGATCCTGATCTCCGCGCCCATCGTCTCCTTGACGAAGGCGACGACATCCGCCGCCGGAATCCACGGCGCGCCGAGCCGCGCGGTGATGTCGAACGGACTGAGATCGGCCGGCTGCACGCCCTGCAGCGCCGTGACGTTGCGCTTATATTCCGGGTCGAGCGCGGCGGCCGCCTCCGCAGCCTTCAGCTTGTCGCGGACAGCGCCGGAGAGATAGGCATCGGCGGTCTGCCAGGAGCCGTTGGCGGGATCGCGGAAGATCGCGCTGCCGAGCTCGGCGACGAAATCGTCGCGGTCGCGATGTAGCAGCTCGGCGATGTGGTCGATATCGACGCGACCGCGCTCGTTCAGCACCACGGCCAGTGCGTCGGCCGCGTTGGTGATCACCGGCGCCGCCGGCGGCGAGATCACACGCTGCGTGAAGATCGGCCCGGGCTTCGCCGTGTTGGTCTCGAGGTCGTAGTCCTCGATCGAGGCGACCAGCCAGCAATCGGGATCGTCGAGGAAGGGCTGGAGGTTCGGCCGACGATGCGTCTCGCGCACCTCGCCCGTCTCCTCGTCCTCGGTCATGGAGACCGTGGTGAAATTGATCGGGCCGAAGTCGCGGACGAAGCTCGACCAGGCGATGCGCAAGCGGACCTGCGCATCCTTCCACGGCCGGTCGAGCTCCTGGCATTTGAGCACCTCGCGTACGGCGTCACGGATCGGGATGAGCTTCTGGACGATGCGGACGTGCTTCTCGGGGACGCCGTCGGCGCTGCGCCCCTTGCGAACCTTGACCGCGACGGGGCTGCCGTCGAGGACCTGCATCAGGCCGCGGGCCTTGTCGAAGACATAGCTGCCTTCGCGGACATGCCGATCGCCCGGGAGGTCGCGAGCGGCTTGGTCGGCGCCATCCTCAAGGTCAAGGTCGATTATGCCGGGCTCGCCGTCATAGACGGCTTCCGGAAGACGCTTGATCGCCGCCGGGAGCACGGCGCCAAGATCCTCGCCCTCGCGCGGAAGGCAGGTATAGGTCTCGCCGAAGGGTTCGGAGGCGAGCGCATGCGTGCCGAGCACGAAGGTGGGATACATCGCGAACCAGCGGTTCACGCGGATGGCGCCTTCGTCCTCCGTCGCCGGTCGCACCTCGTCGAGATCGAGCCATGACGGATCGCCTTCGGCGTCGCCGATCTTGCGCTTGCGGAAGAAGAGGAGGTCGACCACCACGTCGGTGCCTGCGCTGGCGCGAAAGCTGCCCTCGGGCAGCCGGATCGCGCCGACGAGATCAGCCGATTTCGCGATGTGCTCGCGCGCGCTGCCGTCGGCCTTGTCCATCGTGCCCGCGCTGGTCACGAAGGCCGCAAGCGCCCCCGGCTTCAGCAGATCGATCGCCCGCGCAATGAAATAGTCGTGTAGGCGGAGACCCATCGACCGATAGACGCGATCCGCACGCACGGTGCGATCGGAGAAGGGCGGGTTGCCGATCGCGAGGTCGAAATTCGCCGGCAGCTCGGTGCGGGCGAAATCGCCGGCGATGATCCGCGCTCGTGGCTGCAGCAGCCGGACGATGCGTGCCGTGACCGGATCGAGCTCGATGCCGGTGACATGCGACACGTCGCGAAAAGACTCAGGCATCAGCGCCGGAAACAGGCCCGTGCCGACGCCTGGCTCGAGAATCCGCCCGCCGCGCCAGCCGAGTTGCTGAAGCCCCGTCCACACCGCGCGGACAACGAATTCCGGGGTGAAGTGCGCATACTGGGTGCAGCGCGCGAGCGACGCTCGGTCGAGATCGCCGACAGCATCCTCCAGATCCTCGCCGATCGCCTCCCAGCCTTTGCGGAACTCAGCTTCGCCGGGGCGCCGGAACACGAAATTGGCGAGATCGGAGGCGCCGAATCCGGTGAAGCGGATCAGCTGCGCCTGCTCCTGGAGCGTTGCGGGACGCTCCGCCGCCTCGATCGCGGCCGCGAGGCGAATCGATGCGATGTTGTCATGCGCGCGGTCCTTCCAGCCTTTCGCCAAGGCGCGGTCGCCGGCGAGGTGAAAGTTCACGCCGCGCTCACGCGCCGCACGCTGTGTCGAAGGCGCGGCCCCCGCAGCGGGAGCCGCGGGAGCCGGAGTCGATGGATCGGGATCGTCGTCATCGTCGGGGCCGGAGGCCGCGGTGCCGGCAAAGGCCGTCACGCCGAGGCCAAGCCCCGACGACAGGGCGGTATTGCCGAAGAGATCAAGCGTGAAGGGATCGTCCTGCGCCATGGGAAATGTCTCCTGTGATGAAGGCGCGCGGCATCGGCCCGCCGGAGCGTGCGCCGGAAGGAGCGATGGTCGCGGTGATGGTCGGGAACGGGCGGTCTGGCCCGAGGATGTCAGCGGCGGAACGGCGTGATCGACATGCTGGTGTCGGTCATTTCGATCCGTACATGTGTGGCTCGAGGAACCGCGGCGATTTGCTTCACGAGCATCTCGGCATCGAGAAACTCGATCCCGTCATCGCCGCCGAAATGCTTGCGCTTGTAGTGCCAGTAGTCGGGATTGGTCTTCGGATCGCATTCCTCGGCATAGACGACGAGGGCTCGCTGCCCCTCGGCGAGCTTGCCGTTGGAGAGCAGATAGACTCCCTCGTCGCCGACCAGCCAGAGACCGGGCTTCTCGTCCTTGCCGGGGCGGAGTCCGTAATAGGGATTGCGAAAGCCGCCATTGGCGAGGGCATCGATACGCCCACGCGTGATGACCGCATGGACGTCTGTCACGGAGAAGGTGAACATGGCAGCACCTACGCCGCCATCGCGTCGGGCAGGTAGCGCAGATGCACCGGAAGCTTGGAGCCGATCTCCGCGTCCGTGAGATGGTCGAGCAGCTTGAAGTCGCGGCCCCGATCCCGGCCATAGACGATGACGATGCGCCTGCCGCGCGCGGCAAGCGGGAATCGCCAGTCGGCATAGCCACGATACTCGTCGTTCGTCGCGCTCCAGATGTGCTCGAGGCGCTCGTCCCGGGTCATTGCCTTCGCCGGCCGGGATTCGCGCTCGGTGACCACAGCCTTCAGGCAATCGGGAGAACGTGGATCCGACAGATCGCAATAGCCGTGGAAGTAGCGAACCCGGCCGTCGATCGTCAGCGAGAAAAAGACGCTGGTGATGCTTCCGGTCAGGAATTCGCGCATGGCGAACATGTCGCCACGCATCCAGAGCGGCGGCAGCACCTCGAACATGTAGTCGTGCTCGACCTGACCGATCTCGAACCATTCGCCGCGGTAGAGCGCGCTGTCGTCGCCCTGCCAGCGGTCCGGACGCTGCACGTGGCGGTCGAACATGCGGAACATCTCGCGCCGGTCGGCGACGCCCTCGAAGACCTTGCGGATGGTTGGGAGGTTCATGGCGGGCTCCTTTCAGCCTCGTCGGGCCGGAGCGCGGCTCCCCTTCCCGGGGATCACCATCTTCTCTTCAGCCCTTCATGACCCCTCTCTCGCGGCCGCCTCTCCGTCCGGGCGGGTCAAGGGCCGGCGCAGCCGGGCGAAGCTTCACCCTTGACGCGACCGGCGGGCATGCGGCAGCAGGTTCTCGCCTTCCTCCTCTCCTCCCTTCTTCCTCATCATCCGGAGATCCGCGTTCCAGTCCTCCGCGGTTGGACGCAGGCGCTCGAAGCGGCAGGAGGCCTCATGCGCAATCGCCCGAAGGCGCTCCGCGTAGACGTCACCCTGCCCGTTGTTGTCCGTGGCAGCCACCAGGAAGGCGTTCTCCCGGGTGACGAGGGCCCGGATGGCCGCATCCGTCGACGGCGACCAGCCGCCGCCGGTGCTGAGAAACAGGCTGTCGGGCCGCATGTCCTCGATCACCGCCAAGCTCATGGCGTCGATCGCCGCCTCGGTGAGGCAGAACCGGAATGCGTCGACGGGGCCGAAGCGAAACAGGACCTTGGCGCCACCGGTGGCGAATCCGCGCCACTCGGGTCCCCGCTCCTCCCAACCGGTCACGAGGCCCGTGTCATCGGTGTGCGCCGCCCACATGCTGCCATGCGGACCTTCCCTCAAACGATCATGACGGATCGCGGCGCGGATCGTTGCATCGGAAAGTGCCCGCTCCTCGCCGAGGTAGCGCCAGGTCAAGGATCCGGGCCAGGGTTTGCGGCGGCGGCACCAGCGCTCGCCGACGGCGACGTCCGCCTCCCGCTTCCGCGCTGGCCGCGTCCAGTGGGGCTCCGTGGGGGCAAACCCCACGAGGCCCGCCACATGCTCGAGGCACTCGGGAAATCCGACCCGATCGAGATGTGCGACGAGCGCGTAGACGTCGCCTTTCGCGTCGGACAGCGGATCGAACCAGCCCCTGCCGTCGTGGATGACGATGACGATGTCGTCGCCCCGGCGATATTTGACGGCTCGGCGCGTGCTCTCCTTCAGGTCGATCGCAAAGCCGGCCTTTTCCAGCACGGCGGCGCACATGACACGCTCCTTCAGCTCTTCGACGTCATTCCTTTCCATCGCCTCTTCCCGGCACCCATCGGTGTCCGGCCTTTCCTGCTTGGGGTCTCCTCCCCGCATGTCGCGAGGCGACCCCCAGCTGCCGCGAAGAGCGAAGGCGGCAAGGGCGCGGCTGGCAACTGATGATTTCGGCAGTGCGGTTCGCAAGCCAGCCGCGGCGCAGCTCCCCTTGCCGCCGCCCGCTCGCAAGCGGCATCCCCGGAGGCTCGGCATCGAGACGGGGGCCGATTTGAAGGCGAGGCCGCTTGCCTTTCTGCAGCAGAATTTCGGGAAAGCCGGCTCCTGGTACTATCGGATCGCGCGGGCAATCGACGAAAGGCCCGTCGAGCCCGACCGTCCGCGCAAGTCGGTCGGCGCCGATATCTTCGAGCTCGCTGCCGCGCGGGCTGAGCTCGTACCGCTCATTGCAAAGGTCTGGCGCTACTGCGAGGCGAACGAGATTCGGGGCCGGACCGTGGCGATGAAGGTGAAATACGCCGACTTCCAGTAGATCACGCGCAGCCGGACGGTCGGCGTGGCGATTTCAGCATCAGCGGATATCGAAGCCCTCGCCGTCTCCTTGCTTGCGCGGCTATTCCCGGTCGCAAAGGGCATCCGATTGATCGGCGTGACGGTCTCGTCGTTGGACAGATTGCCTAGTCAGGCCGAGAGAGAGAAGTTCAGCTCCCGCTCCTATAAAGGCCTGCCGCGGGAGGATGCCAAGGCGTCCGAAAAATGCAGCATCGTTCGAACGCCCCGCCGAGCCCGCGATGATCTCGAGCGCCGACGCGAACAGGGTTGGGCGCGTCGCGCATTGTAACACGTAGCCACTGCGCGCCGCACATCAACTCTCGTCCCGGAAGAATCCGGTCGATCGCCACCAGCCCGAAGGGCAGAACTGCACGCTGCTGCGCTGTTCGGCCCTCAAGCCGGACGATCCGTGTCCGATGCTCGGACACGACAGATCGGGGATCGTCTGGCGGGAAAGGGGGCAGGCGGGCTGTGGCTGACCAATGTTTGGATATAAATTCTGGTCAGTGCGCATTTCGAAAGTTGCTACTGACCAATTTTTGTATATAATTTTCGGATAGAAATGAGCGGTCCCATGCCCGACCCGACGTCCGACACCCTCGACCGCATCCATGCCCGGATCGCCCAGGCGGCGCCGGGCGGCGTGTGGTCGCGCGCCGATTTCCTCGACATCGGAACGCCGAACGCCGTCGAGAAAGCACTGCAGCGGCTGACCCTGCGCGGCGACATCCGCCGGCCCTATCGCGGTCTCTACGACAAGCCGGGAGTCAGCAAGCTGACCGGCAAGATGGTGTTTCCGCCGCGCGCCTCGTTCATCGACGCGATCGCACGGCGTGACAAGCTGAGGGTCCTCGTCGACGGCATGACCGCCGCGAACGATCTCGGCCTGACGACAGCCGTGCCGGCGCGCTCGACGATCTATGCCGATACCTATCCCCGGACGATCGAGATCGAGGCGAGCGCCGGCGATCCCAAGGTGACGAAGCCCGTCATCTACAAGCTCGACTTCAAGCGCATCGCGGCGAAGACAGCGTTCTGGGCCGGGCGGCCGGCCATGCGTGTCGTCCAGGCGCTCGCATGGTTTCGGGATGAGAAGGCGAGCCTCGACGCCGCGGTGAACGGCATCGTCCGGCATCTCGAGCGCGATCCGAACCGGGAGAAGGTCGTGGAGGATCTGCGCGACAATATCCACGCGATGCCGGCCTGGATGTATCCGCTGGTCGAGACGATCACGCGCCGGCTAGCTGGGGATCAAAGCGGAAGCGCGCCGGCCACCAAGCGCGCGAAGGGCGATTATGCAGAAGACGTTCGTTGAGATCCTGCGCTCGAGCGTCGACGAACGCCGCGCGCTGTTCGAGACGGTCGCCGCGCATCTTGAGACACAAGCGGAGAACATCGAGAAAGATCTCTATGTCTGCTGGGTGCTCGACTTCCTGTTCAATCGTCGCGGTGACGATCCGATCGGTCTTTACTTCAAGGGCGGCACGAGCCTGAGCAAGGCGTATGGACTGATCCGCCGCTTTTCCGAGGATATCGACATCGGCATCTACAAGGCCGACCTGCATGTCCCGCTTGAAGCTGAGATCGCCGCCCTCCCCTCGGTGAACCAGCAGCAGCGCACGCTGGCGGAGAAGGTCGACGAGGCGGCGCGTCAATACATTTCCGGGCCGCTAAAGGAGCTGCTGGCAAAGGAGATCGCGGCAGTCGAGGAGGCCGCCGAGCTGCCAGGACATTTCACGCTCGGCTTCGGATTCGACAATTATCGCAACAGGGACGCGCTCGACATTCTGGTGGTTGCCTACAAAAGCGTCTTTTATACCTCGGAGAGCTATGTGCAGGCTGCGGTCCGCATCGAGGGCGGCGCGCGCCCCGATCCAGAGCCGGCGGAGCCGCGCAAGATCGTCCCCTACATCGCCGACGAAATGCCGGAGGGGATGGATCTCACGGTTCGCAACGTGACGACCGTCAAGCCGGAGCGGACCTTCTGGGAAAAGGTGCTGATCCTGCACGCGATGACGGAGATGACGGAGAAGCGCCGTGAGGACGCTAATCCGGAACGGCCCGCGCCCGATCTCAATCGGTACTCGCGTCACTACTACGACGTCCATCAGATCTGGACGCATCCCGACTATGGCGTCGCGACCGCGTCGATGCGCGATCTCGCCGAAGCCTGCCGGCAGCACAAGGAGTTGATGTTTCGCGTGCTGGATCATCGCTACGACCGAGCCGTACCGGGTAGCTATCGCCTCGTCCCGACGCCGGACATGCGAGCAAAGCTCGTGGCCGACTATGCGCGTATGACAGCGATGATCTTCGGCACGCCGCCGGCCTTCGCCGACGTGATCGCCAGCATCGAAGCGCTCGAACATCATCTCAATGCGGCGGATGCCGAGGCCGGTGATTCATGACGAATGCGCGGACAGCGGAACTCGCGGCTGATCGCCAAGGGCAGCGCCGCAGCCGATCGGCAGGGCCGGGCAAAGACCTGGCGGGTGCGAAATGACAGGGTAGTTACATGGCTGAGATTTCGGAGAACGCTCCTGCCAGGCTATGGACGTGTCGCCGGCACGGCGAGCGGCTACAACTATTCAAAGGGAAAGGCCGGCTACGCCACAACGTGGGACGAGACAACGCTCAATGCTTTCCTGACGCGGCCGAGGCCGAGCTAGGTCGTACCCGGCACAAAGATGACGGCTGGCGCAATGACGAACCCACAGGACCGCGCCGACATTGTCGCGTATCTGAGGTCGCTGCAGCAGCAATAGGCAGCAATTGCATGCAGATCGTTGATGAGGTTGTGCACACCCCATCAACGTCATCGTGCAAGGGCCCGCCCGGCCCTGGTTGCGACATTATGGGCTCTACCCGCATCGCCCATGCCTCCCGATGACAGATATTGACGCCTAGCAGGCCCTGCTTTCGACGCTCCTCGCCGGGCTGGGCAAGCCCCGCCGGTGCCGAAGTGCTGGCGGGAGCGGGCCACTCAGATCAGCTTGAGCTTCGTGGCGAGAGCCGTCGCCTGTGCCAGGCTTCCTGCATCGAGCGCCTTCCGAGCATTGTTCAGGTGGAAGTTCACCGTCGCGAACGACATGCCCTCGATGGAAGCGATATCCTTCATCGTCTTCCCTTCGGCGGACCATTTTAGGCAGAGAGCCTGCTTCGCCTTCAGATCGATCGCCACGCTGGCCGTCGGTTCCGCACCCTGCTGCTCCATCTTCGCGTGGAGCTGGGCGACCGCCGTCACCGCCGCGATCTGATCGATGTCGGTCTCAAGGTTGAGCGACGGCTTGTGCGATGCCAGCGTCAGCATCGACATGTGCCCGAAAGCCGTCCTCACAGGAATCGAGATTCCGGATCTGATTCCGAAATCACCCGCCTCGGAATAGAAGCGGCGCAGCGGCTTGGAGAGGGAGCGCGGCGCCGCGGCGGCCCATGCAAAGGCCTTCATCTGCTCCTTTGCCATGGAGACGACCGGATCGATCATGGCGTAGTTCTGTGTGAGATATCGGGCCTGCCATTCGGGGGCGTAGTTGGAGACCGCAAAGATGCGCACCGGCTGGACGTTTAGATAGGCATAGCCATCAAACCCAAGATCCTGCACCAGCTCCGCGAGTGCCTCCTTAAGTGTCTGCTCGGTGCGCGCCAGGGAGGAGACATCGGTCAGCCGTTGGAACCAGGTTCTCATCGCATCTACCTTCCTCTCGCATTGTCCGTCGTCAGATGATTTGAGACTGTTGCGGCGTCTCAGGAACGGAGGTTCTGGCTCATCTGGGTTTGAGGTTATGCGGCCTGCAGCTGATGCTGCAAGCGTCTCTGTTGGATGGTCTGGCGCTTGATCCTTTCGCGTTCGGTGAGGATGGCCTGCCCACGACCGAGGTAGACGTCGGCGGGCGTCAGGTTGCCCAGGCTCTCGTGGTAGCGGGCATGGTTGTAATGCTCGACGAAGGCGGCGACCTGCCGTTCGAGATCGCCGGGCAGATAGTATTTTTCCAGCAGGATGCGGTTCTTCAGGGTCTGGTGCCAGCGCTCGATCTTGCCCTGCGTCTGGGGATGATAGGGCGCGCCGCGAACATGCTGCATGCCCTTGCCGTCGAGCCAGGTGGCGAGGTCGGCTGAGATGTAGGAACTGCCGTTGTCGCTCAACAGCCTCGGCCGATGCGCGACCGTGATCCGGTCGAGCCCCGATGCCGCCAGAGCCAGATCAAGCGTGGCAGTGACGTCGTCAGTGCGCATCGTGGCGCAGAGCTTCCAGGCGACGATGAACCGGGAGAAGTCGTCGAGCACGGTCGAGAGATAATACCAGCCCCAGCCCGTGATCTTCAGGTAGGTGAAATCGGTCTGCCAGAGCTGGTTGGGCGCCGTCGTCTTGTCCTTGAACTCGGACGCCGCCTTGATGACGATGTAGGCTGGGCTGGTGATCAGATCATGCGCCTTCAGCAGCCGATACACCGATGCTTCCGAGACGAAGTAGCGCTTTTCGTCGGTGAAGCGCACCGCCAGCTCGCGTGGGCTCAGCTCCGTTTCGCGCAGCGCCAGCTCGACGATCTCGTCCCGAACCGGCTCGGGGATCCGGTTCCAGACACGGTCGGGCCGTGAGCGATGATCGGCAAGCGCCTCGACCCCGCCGGTGAGATAGCGATCGTACCAACGATAGAACGTGGCGCGCGGGATGCCGAGCTTGTCCAAGGTGCGCCGCGCCGGCAGATGCGATCCCTCGACCAGCCGGATGATCTCGGCCTTCTCGGAGGCAGGATACCTCATGTGTCGTCCTCCCCATCCGCGAGCATGCTTTTTTTGAGCAGGCGGTTTTCCAGGGTCAGATCGGCCACGGCCTCCTTCAGCGCCTGCGCCTCACGGCGCAGCTCCTTCACCTCGTCCGAGGTCGCCGCGCGCGCCGTGTCACCGGCGAGACGGCGCTTGCCGGCGTCGAGGAACTCCTTCGACCAGCCGTAATACATCGACGAGGCGATCCCCTCGCGCCGGCACAGCTCGGCGATGCTCTCCTCGCCGCGCACGCCTTCCAGCACGATGCGGATCTTCTCTTCGGCCGAGAACTGCCGCCGCGTCGCTCGGCGGATGTCCTTCACGACCTGCTCTGCCGGTGCTTTCTCCGGCCCGGATTTCTGTCTCATCTGCGCTCCTGAATGGCTGCGATGATCCAGAAATCCTCCCTTCCCGAAAACCATCAAACTGTCTCAAGAGCGCTGACGGCGGACATTCCTTACGATCTCGGCCCCGCCGCGGTCGACCGACAAGGCGACGACCTCGAAGTCTGGTCCGCCGAGCGCTGCTTGCAGCCGGTCGAGCGTCGGCATCTCCTTCCGGCACGAGAGACACCAGGTCGCCCAGACATTGAGGAGAACCACCTTGCCGCGGAAGTCACCAAGGGTCCGGGGTTTGCCTTCGCCATCCGCGAATTGGAGCTCCGGCACAGGCGCAGGCGTCTCGCGCCGCACGAAATTCTGTGGCGGATCGGCGAGCGCCGGTCCGACTGCGGCGACAACGGCAACGAGAGTGAGGGCGAGCCATCTCATGACTGGCCTCCTTTCACCTGCCGGCGCAACCGTTCAATGAGCGGCAGGATTGTCTCGTCCAGCGCCTGCTCGGTGATTGGACCAATCTGTTTGTACGCGATGCGTCCATCGGCGCCGATCACGAAGGTTTCGGGTATACCGTAGACACCCCAATCGATCGCGACCCGACCGTCACGATCGGCCCCGGTGCGGGTGTACGGATCTCCGAGGCTGTCAAGCCAGCGGGCCGCGTCCTCCGGCCGGTCCTTGTAGTTCAGTCCGTGGATCGAGACGGTCTTGTTCCTGGCGAGCCGCAGAAAAAGCGGGTGCTCCGCCCGACAGGAGGCGCACCAGGAAGCGAAGACGTTGACGAGCGACACCTCGCCATGAAGGTCACTGCTCGAAAGACCAAGCGTGCGACCCTCGACCGGCGGCAGACTGAAGGCCGGGACCGGCTTGCCGATCAGGGCCGAGGGAAGCTGGCTGGGATCGTACCCAAGCCGTGCGGCGAATGCGGCCGCGATCCCTCCGAAACCGATGACCGGAGCGGCCAGGAGCAAACGTCGTCGTGTGACGGCGCCGGCCGGCCGCTCGACCGTCTCCGAAGGATGGTGTGTGGTTGCGATCCCGGTCATCGCGGTAAACCTCCAAGGCTGGTCATTCGGTCGCGTAGACGGTTGGAGCCTTGCCGTCCTTCGTGAGGGCGTAGATCACGAACTTCTCGGTCTTGGTGCCCGCCATGCCGGGCGAGCCCATCGGCATGCCCGGAAGCGTGATGCCGACGATCGCGGGCTTCTCAGTGAGCAGCTTGCGGACGACGTTGACCGGCACGTGACCGTCGATCACATAGCCGTCGATGAACGTCGTGTGGCAGCCTTCCAGCTCGGCCGGCACGCCGGCCTTGCGGCTAATCTCCGCCAGATCATTGGTCGGCTTCACGTCGACCTGAAAGCCGTTCTGGCGCAGATAGTCGGCATAGCCCTCGCAGCAACTGCATTGCGGGTTCTTGTAAAGCGTCGCGTGCGTGCCGGTGTCCGCGTTTGCCGAAACCGGCAAGAGCAGGATGGCGGCGCTTCCGAGCAGAAAAATACGTCTTTGCATGAGAGGTCTCCTTCATCAGGTTCGAGTTCAGGCCACACGAAGCACGGTCATCAGGCCGGCCATCTGGTGGTCCATGATGTGGCAATGCAGCATCCAGTCGCCGGGATTGTCGGCGACGAAGGCAATTTCGACGGTGTCCCTGGGCGCCATCAGGACTGTGTCCTGCCACTGCCGATAAGGCACGGGGGCGCCGTTGCGGCTCAGCACCAGCGTGCTGTGGCCGTGCAGATGCATGGGGTGCCACCAGGCGGTCTCGTTGCGCAGCCTCAGCACGACACTGCGTCCGCGCTGGAACGTCAGGGCGGGCTCCATGCCGACGTGACCGTCGCCGGTCATCGACATGCCGTTGATGGCCCAGGCAGCCCCGCCGCCCGTGCCCATCATCCCGCCCATCCCGGCCATGCCGCCGCCACCCATCATGCCGCCCTGCAGCGTCAACTCGTGGCGCTCTGCGTCGGCGAGATCGGGTTCCGGGAGGGGATTGCGCGGGAGGCTAAGCGGCGCGTCGGGAGGATGCGCCCGGATGGGTGGATTCTCGCTATAGGCGAGCTCAGTCACCCCGTAGGACAGGCCGTCGTAGAAATCGTCGATGACGCGGTAGCGGCGCCCCGGCTGGCCCTGCATGTCGATCGCTATGTCGATCCGCATGGCGGGGCCGAGCAGTATCCGGCCACCCTCTGGCTCATGCGGTTCGCAAGGCTGGCCGTCGACCGCCACAACCACCGGCCGGTGCCCCTCGAAGCGCAGCGCCATGACGCGGGCGAGCGAGCCGTTGACGAGGCGCAAACGCACACGCTCGCCGGCCCGCATCGGCTCCTCTTTCGACACGCTGCCGTTGAGCGTGACGGTGTTGCCGACCCGGCCGGACATCGCCGCTTCCATGCGGTTGCCGAAGCCGGCAGCAATCTCACCCTGTGCGTTCAGCCGCCAGTCGGCAAGGAGCCAGAGAAGGTCGCGGTCGACGGCGACCGGTTCGCCTTCCTCGACGATGACGGCACCAGCAAGCCCGCGGCCGAGTTGCTCGAGGCTGTTGGCGTGCGGGTGATACCAGAACGTCCCCGCATCCGGCGGCGTGAATTCGTAGGCGAAGCTCTCGCCGGGCTTGATCGGTGGCTGGGTCAGGCCGGGGACGCCATCCATGGGATTCGGCAATCTGATACCGTGCCAATGGACAGTGGTCTCCTGATCAAGGCGGTTCTCGATGATGAGTCGTGCCGGCACACCTTGGCGTAGACGTACGAGCGGACCGGGCACCATGCCATCATACGCCCAGACATCAGTTTTCGCATGGCCCGGACCAGCAAGGCCCGCGCGGGCCGGCGTCGCCAGGATACGACGCCCGCTCCGTTCCAACGCTCGCGCGGGCAACGGCTCGAACGCCTTTGCCAATAAGAGGCCGGCGCCAGCCTGGAGCAAGCTCCGGCGCGACAGACGGCAAGTGGATTCCATACTCACGCGAGACCCTTCCGATCATCGTTGATGACGGAACGCGTCGGCTGCGCAGTGATCGCGCTGATCATGCTGGTGCGCACGACAAGAGGCGCTCGGACACGCTCATTCGCCCGGCTCAGTCGCGTCTGGCGACGGCCGGAACGTCAGCCGATGTCGGTGGTTCGCGGAGGATAGGGATCGGGCGGCGCCTGCCTTCCATGAAGAAGCACCTCGGGCGACGCGAAGGATGCAACCTTCTGGACGATCGCCACGGGTGCCCCTCGGGGAGCACCGCGAGAACGGAAGTGGCGCAGACAACGCCGCAGGCCATCGCCTTCATGCCGTCATCGCCGCCGCCGTTCGGACACCCCTGGCATCCGTCATGCGTCGACCCGGCCATGTCGGAGGCCATCGCCATTTTCGCGGACATGCCACTCGCTTGAACCGCAGCCAGACTCATCCCCACGGTTACGAAGACCGCGAGGAACACAGCCGCAAGCTTTCGAGCCGACCAACGTTCCATGACAATTCGAAGGATGACGCCAAAATGCGCCGAAAACAAGCCATCACCGATGCTTGCGATCTTGAGCCGCCCACGAAGTAACACGAAATTATTCGGCCTGCCCGCATCAGTCAGCGGAAAAACAGATATTTGATAAGAGCCGCGATCACGAGAGCAATCAGGATGGTCCCGACGACTCCCGCAAGGCCCATACCCCACATCATGCCGTTGCCCATCATCTCGTTCATCATGGCCGCCTCCTTTCATTCTGCAGCCTCCACGAGGGCTGGTGGTTTGAACACTACCTCGACTAACTCCGCAGAGGACATTGCCGGCAGTCGCCATCCCTTGATCGACCCGTAGATGACCGAGATTACCACCAGGGTCAGAATGGTCGGCGAGATCATGCCGCCGATCATCGGCACGGCGATGCGCTGCATCGCCTTGGAGCCGGCGCCGGTGCCCCACAGGATCGGCACGAGCCCGGCCGTGATAGATGGGTATTCGGAAAAGCCTAACGACTAGCCTTAGCTACTCCCCACTACGCAAAGCGTAATTGCCATCTTCACCCGGCTTCACCAAATAAAGTCTCGATCAACGGGCATTCTGGTAGGGTGCCGTCGGCGCATTGCGCGACCACGTCCTTCAACACCCGCTCCATTCGTGTGAGATCGGCAATCTTCGCCCGCACGTCGTCGAGATGGGCAGCGGCGACGGCGCGCGCTTCGGCGCAGGGCTGGTTGCGTTCGTCAACGAGCCGCAGCAGTGCGCGGATTTCATCCAGCGAGAAGCCGAGCTCGCGCGCTCGCAGCACGAAGCGGAGGCGGCGCTCGTGCGTGGTGTCATAGCTGCGATAGCCGGCTGCCGTGCGCGGCGGCTCGGGCAGAAGTCCGACCTTCTCGTAGTAGCGCACCGTCTCAAGATTGCTGCCCGTCCGCCGGGCGAGCTCCGCTCGCTGCAGGCCCTTCACGCCAGCGTGATCGCGCATCATATAAACCCTCTTGACCCTGTAGTGACTACAGACTGCATCCTACGACCCAATGAGAATTTCGGCAAGGAAAGAGAGGTCGGACATGGTTGTATCGCGATCCGGAGCTGCAGAGTCGGCGCCCGCCGCGGCTGGTCACTCCTCGCCCTTGCGGACCGAGGTCGGACGGCAGCGCCTGGTCGCCGTCGGCGGCATTCTCGGAGCGTTGGCCGCCTCGTCCTGCTGTGTCATTCCGCTCATTCTGTTCAGCCTCGGCATCGGCGGCGCCTGGATTGGTAATCTGACCGCACTTGCGCCTTACAAGCCGCTCTTCGTGGCAGGGACTGCAGGCGTTCTCGGATATGGCTTCTACCTCGTCTACTGGAAGCCACGGCAGGCCTGCGCCGATGGCACCGCCTGCGCACGCCCAGTCCCCAGCCGCATCGTCCAGATCGCGCTTTGGCTTGCGACGGCGCTCGTCATTGCCGCCTTCGCCTTCGATTACGTCGCTCCGCTGCTGCTTCGCGCCTGAGACCAAGAGGAGATCTGTCCCATGAAGAATTTGAGCGCTTTCACTTTGATCGCATCGGTGATGACTGCGCCTGCCGCCTTCGCCGCCGAACGCACCGTCACCTTCGCCGTCGACAACATGACTTGCGCCTCATGTCCCTACATCGTGAAGACCTCGATGGCGGCGGTCCCGGGCGTGGCGAACGTGACCGTCTCCTTCGAGGCGAAGACCGCGACCGTGACCTTCGACGACGCCAAGACGAGCACCGATGCCATCGCGGCCGCCAGCATGAATGCCGGTTATCCGGCTCACCCGAGGCAAGGCAGCTAGCATGACCGACCCCGCTCTGTTCCGTGTCGGCACGATTGGTGCCGTCCTCGCTGCGATCTGCTGCGTGGCGCCCCTCGTTGCCGTGAGCCTACCCTTGGCCGGCCTCGGCGCGTGGATGGCAGGTGCGGGTTTGGTGGTCCTTCCCCTGATGGTCGCGGGCGTCGGTCTCGTCGCATGGGGTCTGCATCATCGGCGGGAAAGAGCCACGGGCTGCAACACGAAGATTCGTACGGAAGGCATGAAGCCATGAACAATTGCTGCGCGTCCTCCTCCCGGGGCAGACCTGCCGTTTCTCAGCCCACGACACCGCCGAGCTTTGCAGTGCGGCCGGGCGTGACGTTTCCGGATGGGTCGGTCGTCACGTCGCCGACGGTTCGCGACGCCCTGCAGGCCATGGTCGGCTCCGACCATGTGCTCAACCGGTGGAGCGGCTACGATTCCGCCACGGACCGCGTTCGCGTTGCGCTGCTACAGCTCTACGCCGAGCATGGACGAGCCCCGGCGATCGACGCGCTTGCCGAGCACGCGGGGTTGAGCGAGCTGGCGGCTATCCGACCATTGCTCGAAGAACTTCGCCAGCGCGATCTGGTCGTGCTCGACGGCGAGCGGATCGTCGGCGCCTATCCCTTCACCGATCGGGACACGGGCCATCGGGTCATGCTGGACGGACGCGTTGTCAACGCCATGTGCGCCGTCGACGCGCTTGGCATTGGTGCGATGACCGATCGCGACACCGCGATCACCTCGCAGTGCCGCCAGTGCGGGGCGCCGATCCGAATCGACACGCGGGATCGAGGGCGGGCGATCGCCGACCTCGAACCGCGGACGGCCGTCATGTGGCAGAGCGTCCTCTATGAGGGCGCGTGCGCCGCAAGCTCGCTGTGCGCGACGACCGCCTTCTTCTGCTCAGATGAGCATCTTTCCGCCTGGTGCCGCGAACTCCCCGCCGACGAGCCGGGCTTCCGGCTGTCGATCGAGGAAGGGCTGCAGGCCGGCCGCGCTCTGTTCGGGCCGAGCCTCGCTGGTCTCGATGTGGCATCGAAGAACACGGCAGTCGAGAAGCGCCCCTTCCGCGCCAACGGTCGCAACGGAGGCGCCTACGATCTCGTCGTGATCGGCGCCGGCTCGGCCGGCTTCTCTGCCGCGATCACGGCTGCCGACCAGGGTGCGCAAGTCGCGCTTGTCGGCAGCGGCACCATCGGCGGCACTTGCGTCAATATCGGCTGCGTGCCGTCGAAGACCCTGATCCGCGCCGCCGAGACACTGCACAACGCTCGCGTAGCAGCCCGTTTCGCCGGCATCACGGCCGAGGCCGAACTGACCGACTGGCGCGAAACCATTCGCCAGAAGGATGCGCTCGTCTCCGAGCTGCGCCGAGCCAAGTATGTCAACCTGCTCCCGGCTTACAACGGCATTGCCTATCGCGAAGGGCCGGCTCGTCTTAGCGAAGGGGGTGTCGAGGTAGACGGCGCACGCATTCCCGCCGACAGGATCATCATCGTCACGGGCGCACGGCCAGCGATCCCCGCAATCCCCGGTATCGACACCGTGCCGTATCTCACCAGCACGACCGCGCTCGACCTCGAGGAGCTGCCGCGCTCGCTGCTCGTCATCGGCGGCGGCTATATCGGTGCGGAGCTTGCCCAGATGTTCGCCCGTGCTGGCGTCAAGGTGACTCTCGTCTGCCGCTCCCGCCTGCTCCCCGAGGCCGAGCCCGAGATCAGCGCAGCGCTCACTGGGTATTTCGAGGAGGAAAGGATCACCGTCGTTTCTGGTATCGCCTATCGCGCGATCCGCAAGACCGAGTACGGTGTTTCTTTGACCGTCACGCGCGATGGCCAGGATGTTGCTATAGACGCCGATCAGGTGCTGATCACAACCGGGCGCACGCCCAACATCGAGGGCCTTGGGCTTGCCGAGCACGGTATCGCCGTGTCACCGAGGGGCGGCATCGTCGTCGACGATCGCATGCGGACGACCAAGACCGGCGTCTATGCCGCCGGCGACGTCACCGGCCGCGACCAGTTCGTCTACATGGCCGCCTATGGCGCTAAGCTCGCAGCCAAGAACGCGCTCAACGGAGATGACCTGCGCTACGACAACCGCGCCATGCCCGCCATCGTCTTCACCGATCCTCAGGTGGCGAGCGTCGGTTTGACCGAGGCTACGGCGCGCGCCGCCGGTCATGCGGTTCGTGTCTCGACGATCGGTCTCGACCAGGTGCCGCGTGCGCTTGCAGCCCGCGATACCCGGGGGCTCATCAAGCTCGTGGCCGACGCCGGTAGCGGTCGGCTCCTCGGCGCGCACATCCTCGCGCCGGAAGGCGCGGACAGCATCCAGACCGCGGCGCTGGCGATCCGGCAAGGCCTCACCGTCGACGACCTCGCGGACACGATCTTTCCGTATCTCACCACTGTCGAGGGCCTGAAGCTCGCGGCACTGTCGTTCGGCAAGGATGTCGCGAAGCTCTCCTGCTGCGCCGGATAAACGCGGCCAGACCACGCTTGCTATTGTGGTAAACGATTAAGAAAGATGGGTAGTCCCGCGTCTTCCAGAAACTGGTCTGTATTAGCCGGGCTCTGCATGGCAACGACACGGATGATGTCCGGGTGTGCGCTGCGCATCTTGCGTTCAAGAAGATCGATCGCGTCATGGACGCTTGGATGTCGAGCGCGGGATCGGCATGGCAATGATAGTTGACCACGAGACCGGCGGGCGTCTGCCGGACCCGAACGTCGTGCACGTTCCGGATCGTGCCGATTGTCGCGGCCAATGAGGTGATGGTTGCAGAAATTTCCGAGGCGACGGCCGGTGGCGCGTCTTCCCCAACCAGATGCGGCACCTCGAGCGGCTCGATGTGCGTTTCGACTTCCGTGTCGGCGCCGAGTTCGGCCCGGATCGCCACTTCGAATTTCGAGGCAAGGCCGAGGACCGCAAACAGGCTCATCCGGCCGTCTACCTCGATGTCGAGTCCAATCGACAGGCGCTCGCCAATGTCCTGCACCGTGACATGGTGTGCCGTGGCCGCGCGAGCTGAGCAAGATTGTGACCCAAAGGATCGCGACCGATCAGCCAGCTGTGCCAGCGCGTCCGTCTGAACCAGCGCTTGCGGCAAAGGCTGAGCCGGATGCTCAGCGAGCACACGGGCGGCTTCGACCGCGGCCGCGGCCTCGCGCACCTCGCGGGCGGCGGATTGCTGCGAGCCTCGGACGATCGCCCTCTCGGCCGCCAACTCGCGCTGCGACTCCGGGTCGAGCCCGCCCCGGCCTTCCTGGCGCCGCTCGGATTCGATCGCTCGATCTGCCAGCCTTTGCGCCGACGCCGCCTCTCCTTCCTCCTTTTCGCGAACCTCCTGGGCGTGCGCGATCAGCCGGTCGGCATTGGCTCCGGCGATCGCCTCGACCTCAGATCGCGAAAGCCGTTGGACCCCGCCTTCTTGGGCACGCTGCAGGTCGACACGGTTGGCGAGCGTCTCGAGATAGCGCGCCGACGTCTCCCTTCGTGCCGAACTTGCTCCATGAAGAGGAGCTCGGGTTCGATGTGGGTTTCGAGGACCGGGGACGGGTTGTCGTTCTGCAGTTCAAGCTCGGCCATGAGCTGAAGCGCTTTCATCGCGCAACGCCGGTGCAATCCGTACCGGGGCTGCAACACCCGTTCTGGCGATTCATCGTCGACACGTCGGGGCACCAGTTTCAACGCCTGACGGAATTCGAGGCCAGCGACGCTGACACATATTATGTCGCGCCCAAATTCTCGGACTGGAAGGTTTATGACAGCGCATTCCAGGACGGAAAAGTGCTGGAGAAATCGCTGCTGCTGAAGCCGTCGGAGATTTCCCGAGGGGTCCAGGCCCAGGGTGGATCCGCCGGCACGCATCGCATCGTTTATGACGACTTGAACCGATATGTCTGCTCCGAGCCAACGGCCCTTCGCGAATCCCGGCCCGGCGAGGTCGCCACCGAGATCGCAACTAAGATCAGGCAGTCGAAAGCGACGCTCGAAGAACGGATAGAACGCCTCTACGAGCGAGACCGGACGGCGGCCGGACCCGGCGCCCTCGCCCGCTCGAGGCAGGACCGGATATTCGCCCGTTTCGGGAATCGGACGAACGGCATGGCTGCGATCGTCGGGCTGGAAGCCTAGTCCCAGGGGGCGCAGCTGCTGTTCGTGACCGACGCTCAGGCTTAGCAGTGCATCGGAGGCGGCGGGCGATCAACGAAAGTCGCGCGTCTTCACCCTGATCTCATAGAGATGGCCAGCCGTCGATCTGGACATTCCGGACAATCCGGACTATATAGATATTCGAAAATCATGGAGGCTGGCATGGTCGCAACGGCTCGCAAGACGGGTGATGGGGCGCGGTTCAACGTGAACAGTGCCGCAGTCGCCGATATTCTCGATGTACTTGCCCGGCACAATCCTGGAATTTCCAGATCCGTGCTGAAGGGCAAGAGCAAAGTCATCGCGGCGCTGACGGCGGCCGCGGTACGGCTGTCCGACGAGCAGCAGCGGCAAATCCTAGCCCACGAAAACGAGCTCGCGGAAGCGATGCAGACCGTGGTCTCCGGTCTTGCCGGACGCCACACCGAAAAGCTCACCCAGCTCTCTGTCGACAAACCCGTCGAGGTCAGCCAGGGAGCTGGCTTGGCCGATCTCGTTGATCTCGACGAAGGCCGCCGGCGTCTTGCGGCCTACGCGACATCTGTTCGCCTTGAGGACTGGGCGGGGCCGGTTGCCGGGCCCGGTGACATCGAGAAGGCATTCGGCACCAAGCGTTCAACTCTGCATGACTGGCAAAGGCGCGGTGCCGTCATCGGGCTGCTCAAGGGCGAGCGCAAGCATGTGTTTCCCCTGGCGCAGTTTGTCGATGGCCGGCCCGTGGAGGGCATGTCGGCGCTCACCAGGATCATCCGCAACCCGCGAGCCGCCTGGCAGTGGCTTATTCAGCCCAAGCCGAGCATTGGTGGATCGCCGCTCGACCGGCTCAAGGCTGGCCATCTGGACGAGGTCATCGACGCGGCCGAACGTGACTTCGGCTGACCGTGAATCTTGATCCGCAGACAGTCGTGGACCTGGCCCTGGCGTTCCGGCCACAGGGCTATCTGCGCGTTATGCCGGCCGCCCATGCCGCGACCCCGCTTGGCATGGGCTTCGGTCACACTCGCTTCTCAAGTCCCGATCGGTCGTTTCGGCTGATTTACATCGCTCGTGATCTGCCTACGGCAATCGCTGAGACGATCGTCCGAGACCGCTTCGAGGGCGCCACCGAGCGCATCCTCGACCATAGCGAAATCGAGGAATGGGCCGTTGCGGAAGTTTCCGCGCCATCCCCACTCGTGGTTCTCGATCTCAGAACGACGGGACTGCTGCGCCTCGGCGTCAGCACCGACGCGGCTCGCGCCAAGGCACATCACGAAGGACAGCAGCTCAGCAAGGCCGTCCACGGCGCCTTTGCGGCTGATGGGCTACTCTATTCTTCCCGATTGACCTCGGCCGAGTGTCTCGCAGTCTATGACCGCTCCGTCGCGGCCAAACTGGTCGCTGAGCCCGCCATGAATCTCGTGCAGCACCCGGATCTGATTGGAGCGCTGAAAGCAATCGGCGTTTCGATCCGGACGGCACCATGATACGGATCGAATGGAATGGGTTGCTGACCAAATTTTGTATATAAATTGCAGCCAGAAAGTGGGCAGTGATGACCGATCCTACATCCGACATTCTCGATCGCATCCACCTGACGTATCGCCAAACTACCCGCAACCCGCCTTTGGGCCGAGGCGTTCTACGCCACTCGCCCTGATATTCACGGCCTGTGTTGGGTTTCGAGGCAGGATGATCGTGATCCCGTCGCTCGCCGGCGTCCCTCGTCGCCAGGAGATGTGTGAGGGGTCGTTTGCGGGAGGGGGCGAAATCCTACGCTAAGCCAAGAACGCGCTTCCCATAGTCCCTGAGTTCGCCTTTTGGGCCGACGTAGCGATAGAGAGTGACGCGCTCGATCCCGAGTTCCTTGCACAGATCGGAAACGGAAGTATCGCGCTGTGCCATGGCCGCCTGGGCGAGACGCACCTGTGCCTTGGTCAGGGCGAATTTTCGGCCGCCTTTGCGACCGCGCGCTCTTGCGGCGGCGAGGCCAGCCATGGTCCGTTCGCGGATCAGGTCACGCTCGAACTCGGCCAGAGTGGCGAAGATACCGAACACCATGCGGCCGGATGCGGTGGTGGTGTCGATCTGGGCGCCCTTTCCGGTCAGCACCCGCAGGCCGATATTGCGATCCGACAGATCCTTCACCGTGTTGACCAGGTGAGCGAGCGATCGCCCGAGGCGGTCGAGCTTCCAGACCACCAGCACATCGCCGTCGCGCAGGGATTTCAGGCAGGCGGCCAGTCCGGGCCGATCGTCGCGGCCGCCGGAAGCTCGATCCTCATAGATATTGTCCTGTTCGACGCCGGCGGCGCGCAGGTCGTCGTGCTGCAGATCGAGGGACTGGGAGCCATCGGCTTTGGAGATGCGAGCGTATCCGATCAGCATGTTTCTTAAACGGTGGTTTGAGGGGGGGGCGCTGGCCACGAATGATTTGTTCGCTGGAAATGTATCTCAACCAGCTTCATAAACAAAGCGTCTTGAACATCATCGGATTTTGAAAAAGGAACATGGATGCCGCGTCGCGTCACTCTAACCGATCGGCAGAAGGACGCGCTGTTGCGCCTGCCGACCTCGCAGGCGGATTTGCTCAAGCACTATACGCTGAGTGATGAAGACCTTGGACACATCAGGCTGCGCCGACGCGCTCACAACAGGTTCGGCTTCGCCCTGCAATTGTGCGTCCTGCGCTATCCCGGCCGGGTGCTGGCTCCGGGCGAACTGATCCCAGCAGAGATCGTCGAATTCATCGGAGCACAGCTCGGCCTGCTTGCCGACGATCTCGTTGACTACGCCGCCCGCGAGGAAACGCGGCACGAGCATCTTTCCGAACTGCGGGCGCTCTACGGATTCCGCACCTTCTCCGGACGTGGTGCGCGCGAGCTGAAGGATTGGCTGTTTCGGGAAGCCGAGATGGCGGTGTCAAACGAAGATATCGCCCGTCGCTTCGTGGCGGAGTGCCGACGCACCCGCACGGTTCTTCCTGCAACATCGACGATCGAGCGGCTTTGCGCCACGGCCCTGGTCGATGCCGAGCGGCGGATCGAGACGAGGATCGCCAGTCGGCTGTCCGTGCCCATCCGGGAACAGTTGCTGGCATTGCTCGAGGAGACGGCCGACGATCGGGTGACCCGCTTCGTGTGGCTGCGTCAGTTCGAGCCGGGCTCGAACTCTTCGTCAGCCAACCGGCTGCTCGACCGGCTCGAATACCTGCAACGTATCGATCTCCCCGAGGAACTGCTGGCCGGTGTTCCTGCTCATCGGATGACACGCCTGCGCAGGCAAGGCGAACGGTACTATGCCGACGGCATGCGCGATCTTCCGGAAGACAGGCGGCTTGCGATTCTGGCCGTTTGCGCGTCGGAATGGCAAGCGATGCTCGCTGACGCCGTGGTCGAAACCCATGACCGGATCGTCGGCAGGCTCTACCGGGCATCGGAGCGCATTTGCCAAGCGAAAGTCGCCGACGAAGCGAACGCGGTGCGCGACACCTTAAAATCCTTCGCCGAAATCGGCGGCGCTCTGGTCGACGCACAGGATGATGGCCAGCCGCTGGGCGACGTCATCGCGAGCGGATCAGGGTGGGACGGCTTCAAGACCCTTGTTGCAATGGCAACCCGGCTGACCGCCACCATGGCGGACGATCCTCTCAATCATGTACTCGACGGTTATCATCGGTTCCGGCGGTACGCTCCGCGCATGTTGCGCCTGCTCGATCTGCGGGCTGCGCCGATCGCGCTCCCGCTTCTCGAAGCGGTGATGGCTTTGCGTACTGGCTTGAACGATGCCGCACATACCGGCTTCCTTCGGCCCAGCTCGAAATGGCATCGCCATCTTCGTGCCCAGGCGGTCGGCGACACTCGCCTCTGGGAGATAGCGGTGCTGTTCCATCTGCGCGATGCCTTCCGATCCGGAGATATTTGGTTGGCCCGATCCCGGCGCTATGGCGACCTGAAGCATGCGCTCGTTCCGGCGCAGGCTGTCGCGGAAGGCGGTCGTCTCGCCGTGCCATTGCGGCCGCAAGAATGGCTGGCGGATCGGCAAGCTCGCCTCGATATCCGGTTACGCGAACTGGGCCGCGCCGCGCGCACCGGCACGATTCCCGGCGGGTCGATCGAAAACGGCGTTCTGCATATCGAGAAGCTCGAAGCTGCCGTACCGACCGGCGCCGAAGATCTGGTGCTCGATCTCTACAAGCAGATCCCGCCCACGCGGATCACCGATCTCCTGCTGGAGGTGGATGCAGCGACCGGCTTCACCGAAGCGTTCACGCATCTGCGCACCGGAGCGCCCTGCGCCGACCGGATCGGGCTGATGAACGTCATCCTTGCGGAAGGGATCAACCTCGGCCTGCGCAAGATGGCCGACGCGACGAACACGCACACCTTCTGGGAGTTGATCCGCATTGGACGGTGGCATGTCGAGGGCGAAGCTTACGACCGGGCGCTGGCCATGGTGGTCGAGGCGCAAGCGGCGCTACCAATGGCCCGGTTCTGGGGCATGGGCGCCTCCGCTTCGAGCGATGGGCAATTCTTCGCCGCTACGGAACAAGGCGAGGCCATGAACCTGGTCAACGCGAAATACGGCAATACCCCGGGTCTGAAAGCCTATAGCCACGTCTCGGACCAATATGCGCCGTTCGCGACCCAGGTGATTCCTGCGACGGCGAGCGAAGCTCCCTACATCCTCGACGGCCTGCTCATGAACGATGCCGGCCGCCATATTCGCGAGCAGTTCGCCGATACAGGCGGCTTCACCGATCACGTCTTTGCCGCATGCGCCATTCTCGGCTACCGGTTTGCCCCTCGCATCCGGGATCTGCCGTCCAAGCGACTCTATGCGTTCAATCCATCGGCCGCGCCGGCCCACTTGCGGGCCATGATCGGCGGCAAAATCAATCAGGCCATGATCGAGCGCAACTGGCCCGATATCCTGCGCATCGCCGCCACCATTGCAGCCGGAGGCATCGCGCCTAGCCAGATTTTGCGCAAGCTCGCCTCCTATCCGCGGCAGAATGAACTGGCCACAGCTCTGCGGGAAGTAGGCCGCGTCGAGCGGACGCTGTTCATGATCGACTGGATTCTGGACGCCGATCTCCAACGCCGCGCCCAGATCGGGCTCAACAAGGGCGAGGCCCATCACGCGCTGAAACGAGCCATCAGCTTCCATCGCCGGGGTGAAATCCGCGACCGTTCCGCCGAAGGCCAGCATTACCGGATCGCCGGCATGAACCTGCTCGCCGCCATCATCATCTTCTGGAACACCATGAAGCTCGGCGAAGTCGTCGCCAACCAGAAACGCGATGGAAAGCCGCTGTCGCCCGATCTCTTGGCCCATGTCTCGCCGCTGGGATGGGAGCATATCAACCTCACCGGCGAATATCGGTGGCCAAAGCCTTAGCGTAGGATTCCGCCCCCTCCCGCAAACGACCCCATGTTGGCCTGTTCCAGCGTCATCGCCATTTTTCATTCTCCCAATTTTCAATCCGAACACAGAATTTCCAACCCCGACGGCGCCGTGATTTCGCCCCCGACTGCACATCGCGTCACCGCGTGCGCGCCACTCCTTGGTTTGCCCCATCGTCGCTGCGCCGTATACTGACCGGTCTCTCGCCGCCGTACGCCCAGTTAAGCAGTTCGACGGTATGTACGATGGGCATACCTGCCCGATCGGCGATTTGCGTCATGCAGCCGATATTGCCGGTCGCGACGAGGTCGGCGCCGGTTGCGGCGATATTCTTCACCTTCCTGTCGCGCAGTTTGGCGGAAATCTCGGATTGCATGATGTTGTAAGTGCCGGCCGAACCACAACAGAGGTGTGCCTCTCGAGGCTCGCGCACGTCAAAGCCAGCGCGCTTGAGGAGATCCCTGGGCTGGCGCATGATCTTCTGGCCGTGCTGCATCGAGCAGGCAGAGTGGTAGGCCACGGCAAGGCCCGGTACTGTCGTTGGTTCGGGCATGTCGAGGGTAGTCAGGTATTCTGTCACATCCTTAGCCAGCGCTGAAACCCGCGCCGCCTTGTCGGCATAGGCCGGGTCCAGCCTCAGCATGTAACCGTAGTCCTTGATCGTCGTGCCGCAGCCCGACGCGGTGATGACGATGGCGTCGAGCCCTGCGCTGTCGATCAGCCGCGACCAAGCATCGACATTGCGTCTTGCCTGCGCAAGCGATTCCTCTTCGCGGCCGAGATGATGCACCAGCGCGCCGCAACACCCCTCTCCAGGCACAGCCATGATCTCGATACCGAGCCGTTCCAAGAGCGCCGCCGCCGCCTCGTTGATGCCCGGATTGAGTACAGGCTGAGCGCAACCCGTGAGCATAGCCACCCGCCCGCGCATCGGTCCGTTCAATCCGCGCGGGCCGTTCTGCGCTTGCGGAAGGGAAGCCGGCACCAGATCGAGCATGGCGGCGATCGGTTTCAGCGCCGCGGACTTCCTGAACAGGCCAGCAAACGGGCGGCTCAGGGCAGCCAGCTTCAGTGCCGCGCGGAATCGCCCAGGATAGGGTAACACCTTCGCTAGTACTGCCCGGATCAGCCTGTCCATCACAGTACGACGGTAGGTCTTTTCGATATGCGCCCGGGCGTGATCAACCAGATGCATGTAGTTCACACCTGACGGACACGTCGTCATGCAAGCGAGGCAGGACAGGCAGCGGTCGATATGCGTGACGATCTCGTTATCCGCCGGACGCCCGTTTTCCAGCATGTCCTTGATGAGATAGATCCGCCCACGGGGGCTGTCGAGTTCATTGCCCAGCGTGACATAGGTCGGGCAGGTCGCAGTGCAGAAACCGCAATGCACGCATTTGCGCAGGATCTTTTCCGACTCTGCAACACCCGGATCGGCGAGTTGTTCGGGCAGAAAATTGGTCTGCATAGTCAACCAGCCATCCGTCCGGGATTGAGAATGTTGTGGGGATCGAAAGATGCCTTCACGCGGTCGCTGAGATTGCGCAGGGCTGACGCCTGTGGCTCGAAGGCCAAAACGGTCGCGCGCGCTTCAGCGCTCGCCCGCACCAGCGTCGCGTGCCCGCCGCCGTGCCTTTTCACCAAAGTGCGTAGGCACTCTGCTTCCGGCTCTCCGCCTTCCATGCGGAGCCAGATCAGGCCACCCTGCCAATCGTAGAAGAAGGACGCGGGCGTGGTGCGCCGCAACTCCATCGTCATCGCAGGCGCCGCCGAGGGTCGCATCGACACACGCCAGACAGGTGTTTGCGTGCCGTCAGCGAATGGGATGCAATCGCGTACATCGCGCCAGATCGTCGAGGATCTATCCTCATCGAATACCTGCAGATCGGCCGTTGCCAGGAGTTTGCGGAGCAGTTCGAGGCGATACTCAATTGACGGCGGCAGGCCTTCCAATCTCAGCAAGGTGGCCGGCTCCGGTCCCAACGCGCCATCGCCGACAGCTCCCGCCAGACGCTCCGGCAGATGCGCTGCACTGGAGACCTCGGCGCTGGAACCCATCGCCTGCGCCATGGCCGCCGCTGCTTCGCGGTCTTGCAGGCCACGAATGGCGAGGGTCGTTTCCGTCTGAGCGGCGGGCAGGACCTTGAAGGTAACGTCCGTGCAGACGGCCAGTGTGCCCCATGATCCGGCCATTGCCTTTGATACATCGTAGCCGGTGACGTTCTTGACGACGCGCCCGCCCGCCTTAAAGGCCTCGCCGCGCCCGGATACTGCGCTGACGCCAAGGATGTGGTCGCGCGCAGCGCCAGCTTTCAGTCTGCGTGGGCCCGACAGGTTGGCCGCCAACGCGCCGCCAATCGTACCTCTTCCACGTTGAGCTCCATGCAGTGGACCGTAGTCCATAGGCTCGAAATCCAGACGCTGGTTCCGATCGGCCAGCAGCTTTTCGATCTCCGCGATTGGCGTTCCGGCTCGGGCCGACAGCACTAGTTCGTCGGGCTCATAGAGCGTCACACCAACAAGCTTCGAGAGTTCCAGCGTGTGTTCAGTCTGCGCGAGCCATCCAATGCCGCGTTTTGACCCATTGCCCGTAATCTCCAGCGTAGCCCTTTCGCCCGCCGCCCATTTGACGACAGACAGGACTTCCTCCGGTGTTGCTGGTGAAAACGCCGCCATCAGAACCTTGGGATGTCCGGAAATGGAAGCTGTCCGCGATGCACGTGCATGCGGCCAAGTTCCGCGCAGCGCCGCAGTTGCGGAAACACCTTGCCGGGATTGAGCAAGTGATTGGGATCGAATGCGCATTTGATCCGCATCTGCTGGTCGAGATCGGCCTCCGAAAACATCTCCGGCATAAGATCGCGTTTTTCGACGCCGACACCATGCTCGCCGGTCAGCACGCCGCCGACCCTCACGCACAGCCGCAGGATGTCTGCTCCAAACTCTTCTGCTGCAGAAAGCTCGCCGGGAATATTCGCATCATACAGGATGAGCGGGTGGAGGTTGCCGTCGCCGGCGTGAAACACATTCGCCACCCGCAGCCCGTGCTTCACGGAAAGCTCCCGCATGCCGGCCAGCACGCGCGGCAACTCCTTACGCGGGATCGTGCCGTCCATGCACAGATAGTCAGGCGAAATGCGGCCAACCGCGGGGAATGCAGCCTTGCGCCCCGCCCAGAAGGAAAGCCGTTCCGCATCGGACATCGAGACGCGGCAGGTCGTGGAGCCATTTTGCCCGGCAATCCGCTCCACTTCCGCAATCAGGTGATTGACTTCGGCGGGCGGGCCATCAAGCTCTATGATCAGGAGCGCTTCGACATCGAGCGGATAACCGACCCGGACAAAATCTTCGGCCGCCTCGATGGCTGGGCGGTCCATCATTTCCATGCCGCCGGGGATTATGCCTGCCGCGATCACGTCAGCGACACATTGGCCGCCCTGCTCGCTGGTCGGGAATCCGATCAACACGGCGCGTGCGGTTTCTGGCTTCTTGAGGATGCGCACCGTCACCTCCGTGACGACGCCGAGCAGCCCCTCCGAGCCGATCATCAGGCCCAGGAGATCATAGCCTTCAGAGTCCAGATGCTTTCCGCCAAGACGCACAATGTCGCCATTCACCAGCACCATTTCGATCCCAAGCACGTTGTTGGCGGTCAGTCCGTATTTCAGACAGTGCACGCCGCCTGAATTCTCCGCCACGTTGCCACCGATGGAGCAGGCAATCTGCGAGGATGGATCTGGCGCGTAGTAGAACCCTTCGTTTTCGATGGCGTTGGTGATGCCGAGATTAGTCACGCCCGGTTGCGCTACCACTGCTCGGTTCGCGTAGTCGATTTCGAGGACTCTGTTGAAACGGCTCATCACAAGCAGAACCGCATCGGCCAGCGGCAACGAACCGCCCGACAGCGACGTGCCCGATCCGCGCGGCACGACGCGAACGCCGTTGTCATTGCAGAAGCGCAGGACGGCCGAAACTTGTTCGACGGTTTCCGGCAACACCACAACCAGGGGCAACTGCCGATAGGCAGTCAACGCATCCGACTCGAAGACGCGCATCTCATTGACGGCGTCGACCACGCCTTCGCCTGGGACGATCGCACGCATCTCGGCAACGATCTCCGCACGGCGGGAAAGGACGCTCGTCAGTGGCTCGGGCATGACAATCGACAAGGATCAACTCCGATATCAAACGCCTCGGTTACGCATTGAGAGCGATCATCGACTTCTCACAGTTTGACGCTGCGGCGGTTCGGTCAATTCTTGCCGAACATGTTCGTCCACTCGTCCGTGCCCGGCTTTGCTTCCCAAGTCTTCTTCTCGGCCAGCGTGTTCAATCCCGTATGAACGCCTGGCCTGTTCTTGATGGCATGGTACCAACGATCGATATTGGGGTAGTCAGCCAAGTCGCGACGATGCAACTTGCGCGTACGCACCCACGGGAATGTGCTGATGTCAGCGATCGAATATTCGCCGGCGAGATATTCTTCTGCGCCGAGGCGCTTCTCTAGGACGTTGTAGATTCGTCCGGCCTCGCGATCATAGCGTTCGATAGCGTAGTCAATCTTCTCTGAGGCATAAACCATGAAGTGATGCGCCTGGCCGAGCATCGGCCCCATGCTGGCATTCTGAAAGATGAGCCACTGGATCGCCTCATATCGCCTCACCGGATCTTCCGGCAGAAAGCGCCCGGTCTTCTCGGCGAGATAGAGCAGTACTGCCGCCGATTCGAATATCTTGATCGGCCGGTTGTGCGGGCCATCGTGATCAACGATGGCCGGCACTTTGTTGTTGGGATTGACCTCCAGATATTCCGGGCGGAATTGTTCACCTGCCGTGATGTCCACGGGAATGACATTGTAAGGCAGGCCCAATTCGGCGAGCATAATCGCCGCCTTATAACCGTTCGGCGTCGGCCAGAAGTAGAGATCAATCATGGCCAAGCTAGCCGACAATCTTCAGGGGAGGGGCCTTTGCGCCCTTCGGACGGTCGAGCAGCAAGCCCGGATTCAACATCCAGTTCGGATCGAGTTCCGTCTTCACAGCGCCTAGAACCCGCTTGAACGTCGGATCGGCTTCCATGTCGTAGAACTCCCGGAACGTCTTGCCTACCGCGTGATGGTGAGTACACGTCCCGCCGAGCTCCATCAGAGCATTTGAGGCGACGTCGTGCAGCAACGTATAGGCTTCGAGGCTGTTGGCGTGCGTTGAAGGCGCCATGATCGAATAGTACGGTGCCGGTCCATCCGGATAGAGGAACGAGAACCGCCGGCAAATAATTCCGCCCCCAAGCTCCTTTTTCTGGACTTCGCGAATCCGGCGCATGATCTCGGTATCGAGCGCTTCGAACTTGTCCCAGGTGTAAGCCGTTTCAAAGGTGAAGCTGACGATGCCCATAGCTGCGCGGGTGTGCATAAGACGGGGCAGGTAGCGGAACTGGTGACGCCAGTTGCCTTGTGCGCCGCTTCTGCTGGTTTCCAGAGCGTTGTCGCTGGTTCCAGCACGCTGCTTTACCGTGCCGCCGAAGTCCTGACAGATCTCGATGCCGCGATCGAGCCATGCGTCGACTGGGTGATCGGCGGATTCAAAGCCGAGCAACAAGACCGACTCCGTTCCATCGCCCGCGCCGTAGAACTTGGCGTCAAGTTCATCGAGGTAACGGCAGTTTGCGGGAAATAGCGCCGCCTGGGTAATCTGGCGCACAGCCTTGGCGCCTTCATAGAAGGACTTGAACGAGATCGCCGCGTTGGCGCGGAACTTGACCCGTCCCTGCAAGCGCATCCAGGCCTCGGTGATGATCCCGAGCGTACCCTCGGAGCCGATAAAGATGCGGTTCGGATCGGGACCGGCGCCGGAGCCAGGCAAGCGACGGTTCTCAAGCGTGCCGGTCGGAGTTACGACCCGCAGGCTCTCCACCATTTCGTCGATATGCGTGAGATGGGTCGCATAGTGACCGGCAGATCGGGTGGCAATCCAGCCGCCGAGCGACGAGAATTCCCAAGACTGTGGAATGTGGCGCAGTGTCAGGCCGTGCGGCTTCAACTGCTCCTCAAGAGCCGGCCCGAGAATGCCGCCCTGAATGCGGGCGGCGCGCGATACCGGATCAATCTCAAGGATTTTGTTGAGGTTACCCAGATCGACAACCACGACACCTGGAAATGCGTCGCGATCGGGGCCCCAGAAACCGCCTGTCACACTCGATCCGCCGCCGAAGGGAATACAGGCGTAGCCGTTCTCTCCACACCAGTCGAAGACGGCTGCAACGTCGGCCTCGTCTTGCGGATATGCGACGACATCAGGAGCTCGGCTGAACTCACGCCGATAGACAAGCGTCAGGTCTTTGAAGCCCTTGCCATAGGTATGTGCGACGCGATCCCATTTGTCCGTCGTACAGAAGGCCTCAAGCGACTGCGGTATCTTGATACGGCTTGGGTGAAGCTCGATCTCATCCAGCGTCGGGTCAGTGAGGATCTTGATGTCCTTGATGCCGAGGCGCTGTTCAACGCGCTCGCGCATGACATTGATTTCTTCGTTCGAATTATCTTCGCCTTCGTAGCCCCATGTCCAGAACTTCCGGCGCTTGCCGTAGTAGCCGCTCTTCTGTCTCGCCACCGGTTTTCCTCCTTCAGTTTACGCCAAGCCAATGTTTCCGCCTGGACGCAAGTAACTACCTTGCGTGCCAAGGTATTCCATTTTGGTAAACCAATTTGGCATATCCAAATTGGATAGTCAACGCGTAAGGCGGGTAAATCGTGGCGTGGTTTTAGCGTTTCTTGCGAATGGGAAGCGCACGCAAGCGGCGATCATCGCCCGGCTCTGAGGCCAGGTTTGTCGCGCTCACGCCCGATGACGGCCGGCGCTGTGCCGTCATCCCGGATTGGTGTAGGCGGTCTTCACACTCGTGTAGAATTCCGCAGCATAGCGGCCCTGCTCGCGCGGTCCGTAGCTTGAACCCTTGCGCCCACCGAACGGAACGTGGAAATCGACGCCGGCCGTCGGTGCATTGACCATGACCATGCCTGCCTCGCTGTTCCGCTTGAAATGGGTGGCGTATTTGAGGCTCTGAGTAACAATTCCCGATGATAGTCCGAACGGCGTGTCGTTCGCCAATGCAAGAGCCTCGCCGTAGTCCTGCGCTTTGATCACGGCGGCAACCGGTCCGAAAATCTCCTCACGCGAAACACGCATGCCGTTATGAGCTTCGACGAAAAGCGTGGGCTGCAGGTAGAACCCGGGAGTTTCCCGCTCAAGCCGCTCTCCGCCAAACGCAATCTGGGCACCCTCCCCCTTGCCGATTGCGATATACTTCTCATCCTGGTCCAGTTGGCTTTGATCGACGACCGGACCAATATGCGTGCCGGGTTTCTGCGCGTCGTTGACCACTGTCTTTTCCAGCCTTTTGACCACGGCTTCGACGAACGCGTCGTGGATGCCCTTGGTGACAATCAGACGCGAGGACGCAGTGCAGCGCTGTCCTGTAGAGAAGAACGCGCCGTTGACGGCGCATTCGACGGCGGTAGCTAAGTCCGCATCGTCAAGCACGACGAGCGGATTCTTGCCGCCCATCTCGAGCTGGAACTTTCTGTGATGTTCGACGGACGCCAGCGCTACGTTCTTGCCCGTCGATGTCGAGCCGGTAAAACTAATCGCCGCGACGTCGGCGCCGTCGAGAATCGCCTGTCCGATCACCGAGCCACGGCCCATCACGAGATTTAGGACGCCAGCGGGAAGGCCCGCCCGGTGCAGGATATCGGCGATCGCCCATGCCGAGCCGGGAACGAGGTCCGCCGGTTTGAACACAACCGTGTTGCCATAGCAGAGCGCCGGCGCGATCTTCCAGGCCGGAATGGCGATCGGGAAGTTCCACGGCGTGATGATGCCGACCACACCGACCGGCTCGCGTGTGATCTCCACAGAATAGCCGGACCGAATCGACGGTAGGACTTCGCCGGCGAGCCGCAAGGCCTCGCCGGCGAAGAAGTCGAAGATCTGGGCCGCGCGCACGGTTTCGCCAATGCCTTCGGCCAGCGTCTTGCCTTCTTCGCGCGCAAGCAGCCTGCCAAGTTCGTCCTTCCGCGCCATTATCTCGATAGCTGCGTTCTTCAGGATGGCATTTCGCTCAAGCAGTCCCGAATGCGACCATTTCGGGAAGGCGGACTTTGCGGCAGCGATTGCGGTAAGGGCATCAGCCTTGGTCGCCCGCGCATAGTCCCCAACAACGTCATCGGTGTTCGATGGGTTGATGTTGGGAACCGGTTCGCCGCCGATCCATTCGCCATTGATCAGATTCTTGTGCAGTTCAGCCACGGGGTTGCTCCTTGGGAGGATGCTCGATCACCGGCTTCCAGAGCCGACCTCGATCGAAGGGAAATCGCTTTGCGGGGCGACGCTTGCTAGAATGCCGGGTCAGTCTTCAATCGGGGACTGTTGCGCAAACTTCTTCAGTTCATGCTTTCTGATTTTGCCGTTCGGAGCCATCGGCAGCTGCGGCAGGACGACAATGCGTTGCGGTCGCTTGTATTGGGCGAGCGTGTTCTCGATGAACGCCGACAACTCGGCTGGTTCGACTGCCCCGCCGGGGACCAATTCAACGAACGCAATAATTTCTTCGTTGCCCTCCACCGGAACGCCGATGACGGCCGCGTTCAGGACCGCATCGTGCGCGTTGAGCGCCGCCTCGACCTCCTGCGGATAGACATTGAAGCCGGAGCGAATAATCAGTTCCTTTGACCTTCCCTGAATGGTGATTTCGCCCATTTCATTGAGGCTCACGAGATCACCAGTGCGCAGGTAGCCATCGGCATCAATGACGTCCCTGGTCAATTCCGGCTGCCCATAGTAGCCGAGCATCACATTTGGCCCCTTGACCAGAAGCTCGCCGCTTTCTCCCTGGCCAACTTCATTGCCGTTCGCGCCCACGACCTTAACCGTGACGCCCGGAATCGGGGTCCCGATGTTGATCTCGCCAGTGCCCTTCTCATAGATCGTGCGGCTGATCGTCGGCGACGTTTCTGTCAGGCCGTAACCGTTGTGCAGCACGACGTCGAAGATATTCTCGACCTTCTGGCGCAGCGAAAGGTCCAGCGGGGCCGTTCCCGAATAGACGTAGCGAAGACTGTTTGGCGTCATCGTGAGATTGTTCTTCTCGACATGCGCGATCACCCGGTTCAACAGCGCCGGAACCGCATTCAGGATCGTCACCTCGCCGCTCGCAACCGCATCCAGCGTCTTTTCGAAATCAAACCTCGGCATGATCTTGAGGCGGCCGCCGGCGAACAGCAACCCCTGCAACAGCACCAGCCCATACGAATGCGAAATCGGCATGACACACCAGGCGACATCTTCGGCAAACAGCGTCTTCATTCGCTGGCCGCGGCAGGCTACGTACAAGAGGTTCCGGTGACTGAGCATTACGCCCTTTGGGCGCCCTGTCGTTCCCGTGGTGTAGATCAGAACCGCGACCTGTTTCGCCGCGTCCTCATACACCTTTTCCGGCGCTGCACTTTCATTCATCTTGCCGACTTTGACCTCTCCGATCCCGCTCATATGCAAGGTTTCGGCCGCGGCATTGGTCGCGTGAACATCGGCGTCTGGTGACACTAGGCTGGTGTAGAAGACCCGTCTTGGCTGGCTGTCGTGCTCGATCAATGCGATCTCGCGCTCGCTCAGGCGCGCGTTCGTGGTCACCGCCCATGCATCGAGTTGGCTGGCCGCATACATCAGGATGATTGCGGCTACCGAGTTCTCGCAAACAATCATTACCCGGTCGCCGGCGCGAATGCCAAGCTCGCTCATCTCGGTCGCCACCCGATCGACAGTGGAAATCATCCGGGCATAGGACCAGTCGTTTCCCAGTTCGTCGGTAATGGCGACGCGCGTATCACCCTTCTTCGCGCCCTCCTTGAGAATCTCATGGATGCGATCCGGCAAGTTCGAAAGCAGATCCATGATGACTAGGCTCCATCCCTAACGCCCCGAGAATGCCGAGACGTCTCAAGTTTTCCCGACAGAATGGTATACCATTGTGGTATACCATTCTGAGTAATGTCAAGCTGCTGAGCGCAGCCTGCGCATGCCTGACGCTGTCAGTTTTCCACCCGAACTCCATTCCGGATCCGGTAAGTCGGGGAATACATTGTAACCAGTTCCTCAGCCGCAGTCGGATGCACTGCCATCGTGCGGTCGAACTCCAGCTTGCGCATCCCGGCTTTCAAGGTGATCCCGAGCAGTTGGACAAGCTCGCCAGCGTCGGCGCCCAAAATATGCGCGCCGAGAACGACATCCGTCTTGGCGTCAACGACCAGCTTCATGAGCATGCGTTCGCTTCGGCTGCCAAGCGTGTTGCGCATCGGCCGGAATTGCGCACGGTAGATATCAATGTCCTGAAACTGCGCCCCAGCCGCCTCCTCGGACAAGCCAACGGTGCCGATCTCCGGTTGCGAGAAGACAGCAGTCGGAACGAGGTCCAGATCGGGGCGTGTCGGATTATTCTTCCAGAGCGTCTCGACGAGACACATCGCCTCGTGAATCGCTGCAGGCGTGAGTTGCACCCTGTCGGTCACATCGCCCACGGCCCAGATATTCGGCGCGCTTGTGCGTGAGAATTCATCGACCAGCACCTCGCCGAAAGGTCCGACTTCAACCCCGGCCTTCTCCAGGCCGAGGCCTTGCGTATTCGGTTCCCGGCCGATGCACATCATGACTTGATCCGACGTCAGCTCTTCGCCCGTGCTCAGATCGACTTTGATCTCCGCGCCGGATGGTCGGGCGACGCGCTCGATCGTCGCCTCGGTGATGATCCTTATGCCCTTGGTCTCCATTGACGCATGCAACGACTGGCGCAGATCGTGATCGAAGCGTCGGAGAATTTCCTTACCGCGGTAGACAAGGGTGACCTTTGCCCCGAGCCCATGAAAAATGTTTGCGAACTCAACCGCGATGTAACCACCTCCGGCGATGACGATCGCGTTCGGCAGCGCTGGAAGATCGAAAACCTCATTGGATGTGATGCAATGTTCGATGCCAGGCAGGTTGACCGGCAGCGTTGGCTTGCCGCCCGTGGCAACCAGTATCTGGTCAGCGGTAACGGTCCGCTGCTCGTCCTCAAGAAGGAGCGTGTTCCTGTTAACCAGCACAGCTCTCGACCGGATCGTATCGCCGCCTGCATTCCTGACGCCGTTCTGGTACAGGCCCTCAAGTCGCTCTATTTCCCTGTCCTTGTTAGAGACAAGCATCTTCCAGTCGAACGTGGGCGACGGCAAGGCCCAGCCAAAGCCGGCGGCGTCCTCGAACTGCTCGGCAAACTGGGCGGCATAGACAAAAAGCTTCTTGGGAACGCAGCCGCGGATCACGCAGGTGCCGCCAAACCGGTACTCTTCGGCCAGTCCTACGCGCTTGCCCAAAGCAGCCGAAACGCGGGCCGCCCGCACACCGCCAGATCCCCCACCGATGACAAACAAATCATAGTCGTACTGCGCCATCCGTGATCCTTCTCAAAGCCTGCGGTGTTCGATTGACGGGATTACCAGCCAGAGATCGCCTTCACCTCGAGAAATTCCTCGATGCCCCAAATCCCGCCTTCCCGCGCACGTCCGGAGGCCTTGACCCCTCCAAACGGCGCCCCTGCGGAGCGCGGCTTGCCATTCATTTCGACCATGCCGGCGCGCAGCCGCTGCGCAAGCCTACGTCGCCGCGCATCGTCCGTGGTCTGAACGTAGTCCGTCAGGCCATAGGGCGTGTCATTGGCGATGCGAACGGCGTCATCTTCGGTATCGAACGGAATAATAGACAGCACAGGGCCAAAGATTTCCTCCCGTTCGATGGTCATGCCGGGCTCAACATCGGCGAACACCGTCGGCTTGACGAAATAGCCGGAATTGCGACCGTCGGGCCGGCCGACCCCACCCGCGACCAGCGTTGCGCCTTCATCTATTCCTGTCTGAATGTACCGTTGAATCTGATTCCATTGCCGAGCGTTGACGACCGGCCCGATATGGCTGCCCGGCTCGCTTGCAGGACCTACATTCGTGCTAGCTGCAACCTGCCGCGCGATGTTGACCGCCGCGCTATACACCGGACGCTCGACCAGCATGCGTGTCGGCGCATTGCACGATTGGCCGGCATTGTTGAAGCAATGTTTCACGCCGCGCACCACCGCCTGTTCGTCTGCGTCAGCGAAGATCAGGTTCGCGCCCTTGCCTCCAAGTTCAAGCGTCACCCGCTTCATCGTTTCGGCGGCAGCCTTTGAGATGGCGCGACCGGCGCGCGTAGAACCCGTGAAAGAGATCATGTCGATATCCGGGTGTTCGGACAGGCGCGCGCCGACGCCCGCTCCATCACCGTTGACAAGATTGAAGACACCGGCCGGCGCGCCCGCGTCATGCATCATTTCGGCGAAGATCAGAGCCGATATCGGCGCTTCTTCGGAGGGTTTCAGCACGCAGGTGCAGCCCGCCAGCAATGCCGGGATGACTTTCAGGGTTATCTGGTTCGTCGGCCAGTTCCACGGCGTGATGAGCCCGACAACCCCGATCGCTTCCATCGCGATCATGTCGTTTGGTGCGTGGACGCCGAGCGGCCTGATCCATTTGATCTCGTCGAAGGCGGTCAGGAAATTCTTCAGGTGCCACGGCAGGCTGGGTGCCTGAGAGTTCCGCGCAAAATCGATGGGCGCGCCCATCTCTTGGCTCATCGCCTGCGCCAGATCTTCCTTGCGCTTCTCATACTGCGCGAGAATCCGGACCACGAGCGCGCGTCGGTCTGCGGCGTCAGTCGATGCCCAGTCCGCAAGTGCGGCGGAGGCAGAGGCAACGGCACGGTCACAATCGGCAGCGGAACCCAGGCTGATAGTCGCGAAAGGCCGTTCGGTGGAAGGATCAATCACATCAAGATCGTTCGGCGCAATCGGGTCAACCCACTGCCCTCCGATGTAGAACTGCTTTGATCTCAAGATCGTCACTCCCAGATTGGACAGCGCAAGGTTGAACTGCTCTTGCGATGGAAAATCGAAACAAGTCTGGTTGGCATCCAACGAATTGCGTTGTGGCCTGCTGGTTGTCAGCCGCTCTGATCAAGCCCTGGATTGCTCGAAAACGCGACGTTAGATCGCTCCATGAGCGATCTGGTCAGCGATCTTCTCCGCCATGGCCATGATCGGCAGATTGGTATTGCCGCTGATCAGCGTGGGCATGACCGAGCCATCGACGACGCGCAGACCATCGACGCCACGAACCTTCATATCAGGATCGACCACTGAATCGTCATCCGCACCCATGCGGCAGGTGCCGACGGGATGATAGACTGTCTCGGACTTTTCGCGGAGGAAGGCCTCTAGCGAGCCCCGCCCTCTGAAAGCCGCTGCATCGATCGGCCGCTTCACGTGATCAGCGAATGGTCGGCGGGTGGCAATATCGACCATCTCCGCCATGCCATCGCGAAGGCTTTCGAAGTCCGCATGTACGGACGCGAAGCGCGGATCGATCAGCGGATGATCAGCAGGATTGGCGCTGCGCAAACGCAGCGTGCCGCGGCTTTCGGGGCGGAGCTGGCAGACACGGAGCGCAAAACCATGTGCGATGCGCTCGCCCGGCGGCGGATTGCGCAGAGCCAGGATGAAATGCGCCTGCCATTCGGGGAGTTTTGATGTACGATCCGGCCCCCAGAACGCGCCGGCTTCGATGCCGGTAGCAGCGGCTGGTCCGGTGCCTCGAAGGATATATTCCGCCCCCGCCATGCCGCCCTTGAGCAAGCCGAGATATGGCGTCAGCGTATTTGGCTTCGAAGCCTCGAAGCGTATCGTGCAGTCGAGATGGTCCTGAAGGTTTTCGCCGACGCCGGCCCGGTCGATAAGCGTCTTGATACCGACGGAGGCAAGGTGATCGGCAGGGCCGATACCTGAGAGCATCAGAAGTTGCGGCGAGTTGATGGCTCCGGCGGCGACCAGCACTTCCCGGTCCGCATAAACCGTGGCTTCGCGCCCGTTCGACGCAATGACGACGCCCCGCGCGCGATTCCCCTCCATATGCAGCCGGTGGACCCTGCAATCGGCCATGACTGTGAGATTGTCGCGACCCTTCGCCCGCTCGAGATATTTGAAAGCGCCCGAGCGTGTTCCGTCGGCGATCGAGAGTTCATAGAAGCCTGCGCCGATCTGCGAGGCTCCGTTGAATCCGCGATTGAACGGCAAACCCGCCGCGCCGGCGCTATCGATCAGCGCCTGCGCTGTTTCTCGCTCGGGACCGTAGGATAGGCGGATTGGTCCTTGGTATCCGCGCTGTGGGTCTTTGTTGCCTGAAACGAGCGTGGCGTCTTCCAGTTTACGGAAGTACGGAAGCATCTCGTCGAAGCCCCACTGCGGCATGCCTTCCTTCGCCCAATTGTCGTAGTCCCACGGGTTGCCCCGGATCGCGATCATCGAATTGATCGCGGAGGATCCGCCAACGACGCGACCGCGCGGGATGTATATTTTGCGGTTGTTGAGATGCGTCTGTGGCTCCGTCCAAAAGCGCCAGTTGTACTTCTTGCTGTTGTAGAGCACTCGGATGCCGGCAGGCATGCGTACGAAAAGCGACTTCGGGGCGCCAGCCTCTACCAGCAGGACCCTGACGTCGGGATCCTCACTCAGCCGCGAAGCCAGAACGCATCCGGCGGAGCCCGCTCCGATAATGACGTAGTCGTAGTTCGACACAGCTATCTCCAAACATCACGGGTCTTCGCCAGCCTGGCCGTACGCTGTTGGACCTGGCCGAACTTAATCAATGCTGCGAATGCTCAACCCTTCACGGCACCGGCTGAAAGGCCGGCCACGAAGTATCGATAGCAGAACGCGAACACGACGAACAAAGGCAGCGCGATCAGTGACGAGCCTGCCAGTATCTCTCCCCATCTGAGGTCCTGCGCGCCGAGCATCGATGCTAGGGCGACGGGCAGCGTCTTCTTCTGGTCGCTCATGATCAGGATGAGTGCGAACACATAGTCGGCCCAAGACAGGAGGAACGAGAAAATTCCAACCGTAATGAGGCCGGGTGCGGACAGCGGCAAAACCACTCGGAAGAATGCGCCAAACTGCGAGCAGCCATCGACCATTGCGGCCTCTTCCAGATCGAACGGCATCGATTTGAAGAAGCCCCACAAAAGCCAGACACCAAGCGGCAGCGAAATGGCGAGGTGCGCAATCAGCAACCCCCATAGACTGTCAGCTAGGCCGATCGAGCGAAATACAGCCGCCATCGGGATCGCCAGCATGAGCGGCGGAAACATATACGCAAACAGCATGGAAGCGATCAGGATCGTCTTGCCGCGGAAGCGCAGCCGTGTTGCGCCATAGGCGATGAAGGCGGACAGTATCATGGAGACGATGATGGTCCCCGTCGCCATGAGCGTCGAGTTCAGGAGGCTACTTAGATAGCTCGTGAGTTGCAGGAGCGAGACATACGAACTGAAGTCGGGCGGCCACGCCAGAAGCGATGTGTCAAAGAACAGCCGGTCCGGCGCACGCAGGCTTGAGACGATCATCCAGTAGATCGGGAAGAACGAATAGACGCACACGACGACGACCGCCGCGTACAGGGCGATACGCTTGAGCGCCTTCAGATAGCGTCCCTGCGAGTGGCGGACGGCGCCGGCGACCGTCAGCTCTGCATTACCAACGTCCGGCCGACCAGCGAGCGAATGGGCTTCTTGCTTCGACATGGTTACCGCCCCTGCTTTGCGTCTTCGAGAGGAAAGAGCCTGAGATAGATGAGAATGACCGTCGCCAGCAGCAGAAACGAGATCGTCGCAACGGCCGCACCGGCGCCGAGATTGAATTCCAGAAACGCCTTCCGGTAGGCCAAAGTTGGAAGCGTATCGGTCTGGTTCAATGGACCGCCCTTGGTCAGCAGCCAGATCACGTCAAACTTGTTGAACATCCAGATGCCGCGAAGCAGCACGACCACGACCAGAACCGAACGAAGGCCGGGGACGGTGATGTGCCAGAATTGGGTCCAGGGACGCGCACCATCAACGCGCGCCGCTTCATAAAGCTGCGATGGAATGTTCTGAAGACCAGCAAGGACACAGGTCACGACGAAAGGCGTCCACAACCACACGCTGACCAGGACAATCAGCCCTTTAGCTGCATAGGCATGGGAACTCCAGTCGATCATGCCGACGCCGATAGAGTTCAGCCAGCTCTTTATCAGGCCATAGTTGGGGTCGAGCATCCACTGAGCCACCAGGCATGCGACGACCGTCGGCAGGAAATAGGGCAGAATAGCCAGCGCCCGGGCAATCGTTTGGCCGGCGAACTTCTGGTGCAGCACCATTGCGATCGCAATGCCGAGGATCACCTGGAGTGAAATTGCCGAAAGGGCAATGACAAGGCCGTTGGTGAGCGATTTCCAGAAAAGCGGCGACTTCAGGGTTATGAGATAGTTGTTCAGTCCCACCCAATGCGGCTTCGCGATGAACGAGTCTGCCGAATAGAAGGAGAGATTGATCGAATAGAGGAGCGGCCCACCTATGATGATGCCTAGGATCAGCACGCTGCCGACAAATAGGGCAATGATCCGTTTGTCTTGTTTCATACCGCCTGCCTTAGATTGAGCTGAGGCGTTGCTGCCAACGCCTCAGCGAGAATGAGATTTGGCAATCAACCCAAAGAGCGAATTCGTTCCGCTGCCGCCTTGACGCAGTCAGCAGAAGAAGCGCCATTGAGCACCCGATTCTGAAGCATCTCAGGCATGATGTTGGCGTTGAAAATCTTACACGGCCTTATGTCGATAGACGGCCCCGTCGTATCGACGGCGATTAGCTGCATGTCCTTGTCTTCAATGTAGGACTTCATCTTCATCATCGTGTTCCAATGCTTCTTGATCATCGGATGGCTGTTCCAACGCGGGTCCTCGTAGATGTCCAGCCGGGCCGGCTGGAAATTCATCCAGGCCGAGTGGAGCCATTCGATGTAAAAGTCATCGATGAACCACTTGAGGAACTTCAGCGCCTCTTCGCTCTGTGGAGACTTGAAGACGACGAACCCGTCGAACGCATAGGACAGCGCCTTCTTCCCGGAGTTTCCGGGAGACGGGAAGATGTCGTACTTGTCGGCCAGTTCGGGATTCGTCGCCTCAATCGTTTCGACGAGACGGCCTGAATAGTTGGTGTGCGCAGCCTTGCCAGTGACGAAGAGGCTCATCAACTCGGCATAGCTGACCGTCGCCATGCCGGGTGGCATCGTCTTGTAGGCTTCCGCATAGAAATCAAGGAAGCTTGCAACCTGCTGCGCGGTCTCGCCCTGGTCGAGAATGACGTTCCAGGAATCGTCGTAGAATCGTGGTACGTCTGCAAACAGGCTGCCAAAACTTGCCCAGTTGGTCGCACTGTCGCTGGCAAGAGGCAGGACGCAACCGCCAACATCCACTGATCCGCGGTTGGTCACCGCAAGCGCGCGGCAGTTCTCCAGATACTGATCTCTCGTCTCAGGGACCTTCAGACCCTTTTGTTCGTAGAGATCCTTGCGATAATAGGTTGCGACGAGATTGTAGTCATAGGGGTAGTACCAATTCTCGCCGTTGTACTGCCAGGCCGCCCTGTTGCCCCATTCATATTTGCCCACCAGATCGGTCAGCGGAACCAGGACATCCGCCTGGACATACTGAAGGATGTCGGCGATGTAGCACTGTGTCGCCAGGTCGTAGGGCGTCCCCGCATTGACCGCAGCCAGGATCTTCTGGCTCGACCCGCTGATTGGCGAAGAGTCTATGATGGTCTTGACGCCGGTTTTGCTTTCGTAGAGTTTGCACGCCTTTTTGAGAACGGCCATGCTGCCTGCGGACGTCTCGAAACTCAGGAACCGCAACGTCACGCCGGATTGAGCGAATACGGCAGGCGCCGCGATCGTCGCTCCGGCGAAGGCCGCCGATCCCTTCAGGAAACTTCTTCGGTTGACCCCGAAATTCAGAATACCTGCATTCCAGTGACTTGGCTTATTCTCACTCACGGATAACTCCTCCCTTGGTTGTATCCAATCGATTACGCCAGTCGCAAAGTCCGCCCCGTTGACCGTGTAAAGAGATGAATTCGTTCTTTTGGCAGCATGACGGGAATGGTCTGCCCGGGCACTACGTCGTCCTTGCGGCTCAGCACTGCGCGGAACTTGTGGCCGGAAATGGTTCCGAGCACGTAGGTCTGCGCACCAATCTGTTCGACCAGGTTGACGTTCATGAGCACAGGAGAACTGTCCGCAATGGAGATGTGCTCCGGCCTGATACCGAGCACGACATCCTGCTCGGATTCGGAAAATGCCTTTTCGGGTAGCTGAAGATTTAACCCGCCCGCACGGACGGAGAGTTTGCCGCTCTCGCGAACAAGCTGCCCTTCCACGAGGTTCATTTCGGGCGAACCGATAAAGGCGGCGACAAACGTATTGGCAGGCCGGTCGTAGAGCTCAAGCGGCTTGCCGGCCTGCTGGATCAACCCGTCGCGCATGATAACGATCCGGTCCCCCAGCGTCATCGCCTCGACCTGATCATGGGTGACGAAAATCATCGTCGCGTTCAGGCGCGCGTGAAGGGTCGCGATTTCCTCGCGCATCTTGACGCGCAATTTTGCATCGAGATTTGAGAGCGGCTCATCGAGCAGAAATGCATCCAGGTTGCGCACCAGGGCTCGCCCCAGCGCAACGCGCTGCATCTGACCGCCGGAAAGTTGCCGCGGCTTTCGTTCAAGCAGGTGGCCTAGATCGAGACTTGCGGCGGCAGCGCGCACACGCCGATCAATTTCGGCCTTACCCTCGCCGCGAACGCGAAGGCCGAAAGCCATATTATGGTAGACTGTCTTTTGTGGGTAGAGCGCGTAGTTCTGGAACACCATCGCAATGTTCCGGTCCTTCGGAGGCAGTTGGGTCACATCCCTGCCGCCAATCGAAATCGTTCCCGATGTCGCCTCATCTAACCCGGCGAGCATACGTAAAGTGGTGGACTTTCCGCAACCCGAAGGGCCAACGAATACGACCAGTTCACCATCGTCAATATCCAACGAGAAGTCCCGTACGGCCCATGGTCCGGCGTCACCGCCGAATGACTTCGATACGTTCTGGAGCGTTATTCGCGCCATAAAGTTACCGCCTCCCTGATTGCGCTATCGACCAGCGGGTCGTAGCGCGCGCCATCTCCTCCAGATGGCCTTATTGTAGGCCAAATTGGGTAGACCAGCTTGGAAGCCGAGTCAATTGGATTTGGCTCAACAAGTAGTTCTGGTACACACATTTGGATTGACCAATTTGGTATAACCATATAAGTGATTCTTAACCGCGCCGGGGCGGACAAGGCGCGAGTGCTATTGGAGGAACTATGGCTGGCCCCTTGGTTGGATATCGCGTTCTGGACCTTTCCCGAATCCTTGCCGGCCCATGGCTCGGGCAGATACTTTCAGATCTCGGCGCCGACGTCTGGAAAATTGAAAAGCCCCATACCGGAGACGACACCCGCCATTGGGGGCCTCCTTACCTCAAAGGCACGCAAGAAAGCGCATATTTCCTCAGCGCCAATCGCGGCAAGCAGTCGATCTGTATCGACCTCGCCACTGAAGAGGGGGCTGACCTCGTACGCTCGCTGGCGCAGCAAGCCGATATCGTGATCGAGAACTACAAGTTTGGCGACATGAAGCGCTACGGCCTCGATTACGAGACCCTGCGATTAATCAAGCCGGACATCATCTACTGCTCGATCACCGGCTATGGTCAGACCGGCCCGATGAAAAATGTGGCCGGTTACGACATGGCGATCCAGGCCATCTCCGGCTTGATGAGCATTACCGGAGAGGCCGATGGCCGGCCGGGTGGCGGCCCGCAGAAAGTGGGAGTGCCAATCTCCGACCTGTTGACAGGCATCTATAGCGCAACTGCGGTGATCTCCGCATTGCTCCACCGTGAACGAACAGGCGAAGGCCAGAACATTGATATGGCGTTGCTCGACGTCCAAGTCGCCTCGCTGGCCAACCAGAACTTGAATTTCCTCACCACGGGCAATCCGCCCAGGCGCTACGGCAACGCCCACCCCAATATTGTTCCCTACCAGGTTTTCGAGACTTCGGACGGGGCTTTTGTTCTCGCTGTGGGAAATGACCAGCAGTTCAGGAAGTTCTGCATGGCCGCCGGTCTGTCGGATTTGGCCGCGGACGAGCGCTTCAAGACCAATACAGACAGGCTCCGGCATCGCGAGGCGCTCATTCCATTGGTGTCTGACCACCTCAAGCACGCCACGTCAGAACACTGGATTTCTCTGCTTGAGCCGATCGGCGTGCCCTGCGCGCCTATTAACAAGCTTGACCAGGCTTTCGCCCATCCTCAGGTGGTTCATCGTGGGCTTCGAATCGATTTGCAGCATGCGAGCGGCAATTCAGCGCCGCTGGTCGCCAATCCTATCAAATTCTCGCGCACCAAGATCGAGTATTCCTCCGCGCCTCCCATGCTTGGCGAGCACACTGATCAAGTGCTCACGGATGCTCTGAACCTCAGCATTGAGGAGATCCACCGATTGCGTCAGCGAGGCGTCATATATTCGTGGAACGCTGAGGCGGTCGGAGCGACGCAGAATGAAGCTGTCGGCGGATAGCTGGACAACCCGGATTAAGCGATTCGATTTTGGCCGGTATTCGCTGAGAATGTGGGATTTTGGCAGCTGGCGGGGATTGGGTCGCCTTGGTTCCGGCCTTTGAAGGCCGGTCTAAGCTGTAGTGACGATTTAGGGATTCCGTTTTTGGGAGCTTCGTGATTCAAGACTGGCTTTTGGAGGTCAGTCATGGACATGGATGCGCTGAACGATGAGCAGTGGACCCGGATTGAGCCTTTTGTGCCGGGCGGTCGCAAAGGACGTCGCGGTCCGCGCACCAACAACCGGCGCTTTGTCGATGCCTTGATCTGGATGGCGCGCTCGGGCGGGCGCTGGCGCGATCTGCCCGAGCGCTATGGCAACTATCAGACCGCCAAGCGGCGCTACTACCGCTGGATCGAGATGGGCGTGCTCGAAAGACTGTTCGAGGCGCTGGCCAAGGAAGCAGACCTCGATTGGGTGGCGATCGATTCCACCTCCATCCGCGCTCAGTCGCAAGCCGCTGGAGCGCGGCGAAAAAGGGGGGAGCGGACGCCCAAGGCCTTGGCCGCTCACGCGGCGGGTTAGGAACCAAGATACATGCCGCCGTCGATGCGCTGGGCCTGCCGGTGCGCTTTGTGCTCGCACCGGGCCATCGCGGCGACGTGATCTACGGCAAGGACCTGCTGGATGGCCTCAAACCCCGCCACGTCATCGCCGACAGGGCCTACGACGCCGAGCACTTCCACGACACCATTCTCGACGCCGGAGCTACTCCCGTCATTCCGCCACGGCCCGAACGGCGGCGCCCTCATGCCTGCGACTGGCGCCTCTACAAGGAGCGCAACCTCATCGAGCGCTTCTTTGCCAAGCTCAAGCAGTTCCGACGCGTCGCCACCAGATACGACAAGCTCCTCGCAAACTTCCGAGGCTTCGTGCTCATCGCCGCAATAGCAATCTGGCTCAGATAGTTAAATCGTCACTACAGCCTAGGCTGTTTCGGGCAGATTCATGCCACACACCGCAAGAAGCCGCCGCGCCCGACATGCCTGCGCCGACCCGTCGCGCCAATGCCGGAAAGTCGGTCATCCGCTCCCGCGTCGAGCATGTCTTCGCCGCTCTTCATTCGCACCGTCGGCATCAAACGTGCGCAGATGAAGATCGGCATGGCCAACCTCGTCTACAAATTCCGCCGCATTATTACCTGTGGCGTATCAACGCCGCATGACCGTAGCATCAGCCGCCGCAGGCGTCATCACAGCCTCGGCGCAAAACCCGAAAACAGCTTCAGAACCGCGCAAACCGCGAAACTAAACTATCCCGCTCGCCAAACGCCGTTCTTCGAAACCGTCCAGTTGTTCCGAAAGTCCGAATAGCGTCCGCCGATCCATTGTCCCGTCTCCAAATTGTGACGGACGTGAGAATCATTAAATCCGCAATCTCGCGAGGTTAACGCGGTTGTCCAGTTGGCAGCTGAGTTACAACAAGCGCGAGCGGCCCTCGATCATCCTTTCGGGGACTAGTCTCGCTAAGCAGGATCTGCCAGGTCGCCAGGGCCTGTGACAGATGTTGTGTCATTCTTTTCCCGGCATCGGACGCGCGGCGTGCCTCGATCGACTCGAGTATGCCAGTATGGTCTTCATAGGCGCGCTTGCTTCTCTCATGATCTGAGAAATATATCTCACGGCGGGCCCTGGAGAGCTCGTAGAACGACTTTACAATTCGGACAAGTATCCTGTTCTTCGTGGCCGAAACGATGGCCATATGAAATTCCTCATCCTCTTTCTGTATGGATTTCTGCTTTTCGAGGAGCTTTTTCGTCTCTTTGAGAATGTTACGCATATTCTCAATGTCTTCAGCGGTTCTGTTATCACAGGCAAGCTTGACAGCCTGAACTTCAAGAATTCGCCGCACTTCGAAAACGTTGGTCGCTTCCTCCGGGGAAAACGGCAACCCGGACGCAGCATGAAGCACCAACGCTTCGATGCTGCTCTCGTCGGAATTCCGCAGAAAGATCCCGGAATTGGGTCGTCTTTCAATCACCCGCATCGTTTCAAGGGAGGCAAGGGCTTCGCGCACGGCAGCTCGGCTGGTCCCGAATCGCTCCGCAAAATCCCGCTCGGAGGGGAGCCTCTCGTTGGGTTCATAGCGACGCTGATAGATGAACGACAGAATCTTCTGAACAGTGTTCGGAGACGTGGCCAGATCTTCGGTTCGACTTTTCATTGCCGCTTTGTCCATCGTTCAGGCCTTCTGTCTCTACCCCGAGAGGCGCTCTATAAGCCCCCAAATCACGATATTGTGCAGCTTGGGTCAGAAAAGCTCAATGCTTAACGCAGCAATACCCGTTAGGAGACTGCTGAAAATGCGCTGGCTTTCGCGAGGGTTGGATCATTCAGTGCCGCTGCGGGCGAGAGGTTGTTGATTTCCGCCGAGGGCGACGTCACGGTAACGGGTTGTCAGAGACATTGCGATAGAGGCAGGTGGATGAGCACCTCGCCGATTAGCTACAAGCGCCATCGTTTCCCACCGCAGATCATCGCCCATGCTGTTTGGCTCTACTTTCGGTTTCCGCTGAACCTGTGTCTTGTCGAATGAAGTGCTGATGGAACGCGGCATTGTCGTTTCCTGCGAAACGATCCGCCGTTGGGCAAAGAAGTTCGGCCCGGACTACGCCCGTCACCTCCAACGCGAGCAGCCCAGCCGGGGCGACGTGTGGCATCTGGACGAGGTGGCTATCACCATCGCCGGCAAGAAGCACGGGCTGTGGCAGGCCGTCGATCAAGACGGCTATGTGCTCGACGAGATCGTCCAGAGCGCGCAATACCAAGGCGGCCAAGCGATTGCTGACCAAGCAAGGCATCATACCAAAGCGGATGATCACCGACAAGTTATGTTCCTAAGGGACCGCTCAGCGGCAGCTCATGCCGAATGTAGAACACCGTTCGCACAAGGGATTTAATAACCGGGCGGAGAATTCGCATGTGTCGCTGCGAAAACGGCAGCGGATGATGCAGTGCTTCCGATCGCAAGGGGCGCTGCAACACTCAAAGCGGATGTGGACCGCCGAACTTGTAAACCGGTGGTGTTGTCTTGCGTCAGCCAAGCGCGATAAAGTGAGGCGGACTAGGTTCAGCGTAAAACATCAGGGCCAACGATCATGAAGCACCGCGTCAAAGGCCGGAGGCATGACTGCACCTACCCCCGCTAGGCACAAACGTCATCAAAAAGCAAATTGGCAAACGAGCGCCATCCAGGCATGACATCGTCCCTCCACCACATCCGGCTACCGAAACCCTCAATCTCGCCCGTCAGCGTCAAGAACCAATGCTTCGCGAACCGCCGCTTCGACTAAAGCGACATGATCTTGAAACAGCCAATGTCTAATCTGGGCACTTGATCGCTCGGCGCGAGCCAGAACGCCAGACGTTGGGATTTTGCCCGCACCAACCGGGTAGCGATCACAGGAAGGCACTTTCGCCGGCCCGTCAGACGGCACCTTAGTCAGGTCCACCATATCTGGTCGAGCGACCAACATCATCGAGGTCTCAAGCAGGGCTGCATGCTCGAGTTCGGTCCGGGGAAACCCTCCTGGAAAAATCTTGTCCGACGTTTCCTGATGCACCAAGTCCCAGTACTCAAGCCGGACAACGGTCATGTCGTGCACGCCATCGCGGCGAAGTTCCCGAAGAGCCAAGTCAATGCCTTCGATCGCTGCCCACATATTCTCGAAGTGTCCGACGACCACGACGACGCGCTTGATGCCATGGCGACCCAAGCCCGCGATGATGTCACGGATCACAAGCGACAGAGTGTTGTTTCGACCGTGCGTGAAAGGTTCGGCATCCCGCGATCAACACTGTTTCGGCTGGCTGCGCGGCTCAGAAAGACACAACTCGCATCAGGTTTGCGCCCCATGAAACGTGGCACGCACGAAGGCGCGTTGACGCTCGCCCTGAGGACCGAGCGCATCATTGCAGAGCAGGTGGATAGGTTCTGGCTCAAGAAGGAGAAGACAAGCCTTGCTGCGCTGCTGCGGCGTATCCGGGCAGTCTGCCTCACCGAAGGCATGTCCCCGCCTCACCGCAGCACCGTCCAGATGTCAATCGGCGTTGAACCTTGATCCTCTATCGGCATCCAAAATTGAATGCCTATTACCCCTGAAACAGAGTCAAAATTGCGCGCCGAAACACATCAGTGCTATTCAGCAGCGACCATATGCTGTTCTTCCTCCTCGTCAGCCGGGTCGTCCTCGCCATCGCCTGAGAGGAAATCGGGAAGATCGTCGGCTTCCGCCGCAGCGGCCGATGCCGGATCAACGTCGATACCTTCGTCCACCATGCGCAGCGGCTCAGGCAGCCAGCCGGACTCGGCCAACAGGCGTTCGGCTTCCTTCGCCATGTCGCCCTTCTTGAGGTGTCCGATCAGATCGGCTGCCCGGTCTCCAGCTCCTTCGCGCACGGCTTCAAGGATACGCGACTTGGTCACGCGGCCGAGATAATTGCCAACTGTCGGCCGCCAGCCCACTGCCACCATGTCGAGGCCGGTCGAACGCGCGAGCCGGTCAGCCTGCGACAGGCGGATGTGCAGCCCGTGCTGACTGACGCCCGTGCCGCTGTAGGGATTCGGCTTCTCATAGAGCGCGTTGACACCGAAGCTGACGCAATGGGCGAGCAGATCCATGCGCGACCCATAGTCCAGATCGGTCAGCCAATCCCAGAGAGCGGCATCGTCTGCCGGGACATGATCGCCCCAGCGTTCGTGCCGGTCTGCAATGGCCTTGGCGGACGTGCTATCGCGCAGATCTTCGGCCTGTGCGGGCAAATGAACCTCCCGGACCTGTGCTTCCAAGCAACCGCGACTGGAATGCGGCATGAAGCAATCCATGACCAGCCGGTGCAGCAGTGCCGTCATGGCGACATGCGGGTTCACGGCCACCGCATCCCGCAGTGCCAGCGTGCGATGCGCGGTCAGCTCGCTGACCAGACGATCGGGCAGCGGCTTGATGGTGTCGGCCTCGTCTTCCTCCTCCGTTTCGACCGACTGGGCGCCCAGCGTGATGACTGCACGCATGTGGCTCACCTCCGATTCTGCGCGCTGGATAACCTCGCCGGTTTCCGGGTCAACGATCTCCGCCTCCGGTTCCGCAGGCGTTTCATCCTCGGCGCGAACATAGCCGCGTTCGATCAGCAATTCGCCATCGGCATCGATGCTGATGAAGACACCCGCCTTGCTGATATGGTCCGGCTCGAAGGTCATCGGGCGGCGCTCGAAGGTTTCCAGCGCCTGTTCGATCTCACCGAGGCGGGCGTCGATCTCGTCGGGGAGTTCGTCAGCCTCGCCATATTCGGCTTCGAGCCTGTCATATTCGTCGCGCAATGCCTCGCGGGCGGCGCGCTCCTCTTCGCTCAGATCGATCGTGGCGCCGACAATCTGGCGAAGGCCATGATCGTGACCATAGGGAAAGGTGATGGCGACCTCGATCCACTTCCAGCCCTCGGCGGCGATGGCTTCGGCCTCGGACTTGAGTTTTTCGCCGACCAGCCGGTCGAGCAGCACCGGATCTTGCAGCCAGCCACCATCGTCCTGCTGGAAGAGATCGCGCAGCACGCAGCCGCCAGCCTCCTCATAGGTGTCGATGCCGACGAAGACCGCCCGCTTGTCGGCGGCGCGAACCGTGGTTTCGGTCAGCAGGCGCCGGATGTGGTAGGGTTCTTTCTGCCAGCCATCCTTGATCGCTTCCCAGACCTGCTCCTGCCGGGCATGGTCAGAACTGACGCTGAAGGCCATGAGCTGCTCCAGCGTCATGCCGTCCTCGGCATAGACGTCGAGCAATGCCGGTGAGACGGAAACCAGACGCAGGCGCTGCTTCACCACCTTGGTATCCACGAAGAAGGCGGCGGCGATGGCTTCTTCAGTCATGCCCTTTTCGCGCATGGCCTGGAAGGCGCGGAACTGGTCGAGCGGATGCAGCGGTGCGCGCTCGATGTTCTCGGCGAGCGAAACCTCGTCGATCAGCACATCGTCGCTGGCCTCCGACACGACGCACGGAACCGGCGCGATTTTTGCGAGGCGCTTCTGCTTGACCAGCAGTTCCAGCGCGCGGAACCGGCGGCCGCCGGCGGGCACCTCGAACATGCCGGTTTCCTTGCCATCGGCATCCACGACCGGGCGGACATGCAGGGACTGAATCAGCCCACGCCGAGCGACGGACTCGGCCAGTTCCTCGACTGAGATCCCGGCCTTGACACGCCGGACGTTGGACTGGCTGAGCACCAGCTTGTTGAAGGGAATGTCGCGCGAGGACGACAGGGTGATCTTCTGAACGGCAGTGGCCATGTCAGTTACTCCATGACGGACGCCGGTGAGCCTCTCTCTCCGGCTATCAGCCCGTCACGAAGCGAAGCGCCGCCCTCTTCCTCTGAAGAGAGCGACGCCAGCCGCAGAACCTGAAACCCGGAAATCAGGCACTCCGGTTTTCTGTATAGGGATCAGAACAAGAGCTGTGCAGAATCGTACGCTAAGGTCGAACGAAGCGTGAACCGAGATTCTTGTGTCTCGCGATTTCCAGGCGCGCCGTCTGATCCCAGTGGAAAACCGTGGCAGTAGGATAGCTGCTGTTTCCACATCCAGTCAGCTCGGCAACATTGAGCGGGAGTTGGTGTGTGCGGAGTTGAGCAGTGGCCAGGCGCAAGATTCTCAAAGCTCAGGATCGTCGGGAGCTTTTCGATATTCCGGCTGATGAGGACAGTCTAATCCGACACTATTCATTGTCCGCGTCGGATCGCCTCGAAATTGACCTTCGCAGGCGCGAGCACAATAAGCTCGGCTTCGCTGTTCAGCTTTGCGTGATGCGACATCCGGGCCGGGTGCTGGCCGCAGGCGAAATTCCGCCGCGTGCGATGCTGAAATATGTGGCCGACCAGATCGGCGCCGATCCCACTGCGTTTACAATCTATGCCCGCCGGGAAGAGACGCGCCGCGATCACATTGCGCGCCTGATGATCTATCTCGGCGTCAGAAGCGCGACAGCTCAGGATCGTCGCGCGGGGCTGTTGTCGGCAATTGAGGCGGCCACGATGTCCGACAGCGGCGCTTCGATTGTGAATGCCATTGTCGCCACGATGCGAGAACGCGGAGCCCTGTTGCCCGCGGTGGAGATCATCGAGCGAATGGCGCTTGCGGCCCGCGCCATAGCTCGCCGTCGCGCGGAGACAGCGCTTATCGACGGTCTCACACCTGAGAAGCTGCTGGCTCTCGACAAGCTGCTCGAGGTTGATGCGGCGGTCGGCCAGACTCGCTTCCATTGGTTGCGGTCCGCGCCGGAAGCGCCCGCAGCTTCAAATCTGGTAGGACTGACTGAACGAATTGCCTTCCTGCGCACGCTCGGGATCGATCCCGGTTTGCGGGCGCGCGTGGCATCCGGGCGGTGGGACCAAATGGTCCGTGAGGGCAATGCCACACCGGCGTGGCTGGCCAACGACTTCAATGCCAGCCGTCGCCACGCCCTGATTGTCGCGCAGGTGATCAAGCTCGGCGAGAAGCTAACCGATGATGCCGTTACGATGTTCATCAAGCTGATCGGGCGGCTGTTCTCCCAGGCGCACAGTCGCAAGAAACGGCGGCACATGGACCAACGGACAGACACCTCCAAGGCCCTGCGTATGTTCCTCGATACGATAACAGCGCTGCAATCGGCCAACGATCGGGGTCAGGACGCGCTTGAGGTTCTTGACCAAAAGGTCGGTTGGCACCGGCTGCTTCGAATGAAGCCTGAGCTTGCAGCAATGGTCGAGGACAACGAGGCATCCCCGCTGGTCCTGGCGGCCGAGCAGTATGGTGGCGTCCTCAAATACGCGACGGCGTTCCTGGCAACCTTTACGTTCCGTTCAGCGCGCCGCCACGATTCTCTGCTCACAGCTATTGCGATGCTCCGAAGGCTTCATTCGGAGGGACGGCGCACACTGCCCGAGCGTGTTCCGACCAGCCATCTCAGTCCAACCGATCGGAAACTGATCTTTGGGCAGCAGAAGCCCGATCGTCGGCTCTATGAGATAGCCACGCTCGCCGCATTGCGCGAGCGCCTTCGCTCGGCGGATATCTGGGTGGAGGGCAGCCGCTCGTTCCGCCCGATCGACGACCACCTCATGCCGCGATCTACGTTCACCGCGATGAAGGAAGAGGATCGGCTTGGCCTTGGTGTGGGCAGTGACGGCGCCGCTTGGCTGAACGAAGTAATGCAGGTGCTGGACTTCAATCTGAAGCGCCTGGCCTATCGCGCTCGCGCTGGTAAGCTCAAGGGTGTTCGTCTCGAAGCGGGAACGCTGATCGTGACGCCGACCGTCGGCGACGTTCCTGCGGCAGCCGAAGAACTGAACGCAGAGATCAGCGAGATGTATCCGCTTGTCGAAGTTCCTGATCTCCTTAGGGAAGTGCATGATTGGACGGGCTTTGCCGATCACTTCACACATGTCCGCACGGGTGACGCCCCACGGAATGTCTCCGCCATGCTGGCCGGCATCTTGGCCGATGCAACCAATCTTGGTCCGAAGCGGATGGCCGGCGCCTCCAAGGGCATCAGCGCCCATCAGATTGGCTGGATGCGCACCTTCCATGCCCGATCAGAAACCTATCGCGCCGCTCAGGCCTGCATCACCGACGCCCATACCGGTCACCCGCATTCCCGTCTGTGGGGCAACGGAACGACCGCGTCGTCCGACGGACAGTTCTTCCGTGTGAGCGACCGAGCGGCAAAACGCGGCGACGTCAACCTGCACTATGGCAGCGAGCCGGGATCGAAATTCTACAGCCACCTGTCGGACCAGTACGGCTATTTCAGCATTTTGCCGATCAGCCCCACGGAAAGCGAAGCGGCCTATGTGCTCGATGGCCTGTTTGACCAAGATACGATCCTGGATATCCAGGAGCATTTTACTGACACTGGTGGCGCGAGCGATCACGTCTTCGGGCTGTTCGCCCTGATCGGCAAACGCTTCGCGCCTCGATTGCGCAATCTCAAAGATCGAAAGTTCCACACATTCGAGAAGGGCGATGCCTACCCGGCGCTGACGAACCACATCGGGGCTCCGATTAACACCGCGTTGATTCTCGATCGTTGGGACGATCTGCTCCATCTGGCAGCCTCGATCACGACGCGCTCCGTCGTCCCCTCGACCATCCTCAAAAAGCTCTCGGCGTCTCCGATGGAAAGCCAGCTGGCAAAGGCGCTGCGGGAACTCGGCCGGATTGAGCGCTCGCTGTTCATGATCGAATGGTATTCGAGCCCAGCCTTGCGCCGACGGTGCCAAGCCGGCCTCAACAAGGGTGAGGCAGCGCATAAGCTCAAACGCGCGGTGTTCTTCCACGAGCGCGGCGAAATCCGTGACCGTTCATTCGAGAGCCAAGCATTCCGCGCGTCTGGCCTCAATCTTGTCGTCAGCGCCATCGTGCACTGGAACACCGTCTATCTCGACCGCGCTGTCACTCATCTGAAGCGAGACGGCAGAAACATTCCCGACACGCTGCTCAAGCACGTCTCGCCGCTCAGTTGGGAACACATCAACCTGACCGGCATCTACACCTGGGATACTGAGCACCAGATGCCCGAAGGCTTCCGATCGCTTCGCTTGCAAGCCCCAGTCCGGCGAGTAGCATGATGTTCATGATTCGTTCGGCCTTAGCGTACGATTTTGAGCAGCTCTTGTTCTGACCCCGAACTGGCGTCGGGCATCGCTCGGCCGGGGGCATGACCAGGCCAAGCCCGGCCTGTCCCGATCCCCGCCACGCCTCGCGGCGCTCATGGGCGAGCGTGGAGAGCTGCCCGGCGTCTTCCTCGGTGAGCTGGCCGGCGCTGTAGCGCGTCCATACCTCCCGCATGATCTCATCAAGCGCGCTTGCGCGCGCGCAGCCGATCGCGGCCGCGATCTGCATCCTCAACATGCCTGTCGTCCTTCCATTTGAAGGACATGACGGCGCGGACGGCAGGCACGGCTTTCCTGTTTCCGCAAGAATCAATCTTGCGGATTGGAGTGCTGTAGCGTAGATAAGGGGAGAGCTTTGGCCCCGTCTCTACGGTGTGTCTGACGGCCTACAAAAACGCTCGACCGTTGGCGCGGTCGGGCGTTTTGCCGTTATGTCCCTTGCTTCGCTTCGATATAGAGCCTCAATGCTTCCTCGATGATCGGCGCGCGGCCAAGCACGCCCCGCTGCTCCTTGATCTTGTCGATTTGGGCGAGAAGATCAGTCGGAACATACGTGGTCAGCGCGATACGGCCGGCCGCAAGCTGCCGCGCCCGATGGGCGGCAACGTCCTTCCGAATCCTTTCCGAGTCGCGCTTCATTCTTAGCAGTAAGGACGAACTCGCCCGATTCTGCAATCCCTTGCGGAAGGAACCGCGAAAGGCACTACTTCTAGGGCCGGCAACTAAACGTGGTTACGTCAATGCGTATTCACGTCAATGCGTTCTCAAGCGCCCGGTAGAGCGTGGCACGATGCACGCCCAAGAGCCGGGCGACTTCCGCCACCGGCTTCTTGTCGTCATGGATAAGCTGGCGGGCATGGGCGATCTGCTCGGCCGACAGGGCAGGGGAGGGGCCGAACTTCACGCCTCGGGCTTTCGCCGCGATCCGGCCGGCGCTCGTGCGCTCCACGATCAAGCTGCGCTCGAAATCCGCGATGCCGGCGAACACGGTCAACACCATGCGCCCCGCCGGCGTCGTGGTATCGGCCCACGGCTCGGCCAGCGAACGCAGGCCAGCGCCGGCCTCCTTGATCCGCTCCGCGATCGCCAGAAGGTCGCCGGTCGATCGGGCGAGGCGGTCTAGCCTGGTGATCGTCACCACGTCGCCGGCACGCAGATGGTCGAGCATCCGCGCCAGCTCGGGCCGATCCCGCTTCGCCCCGGAAGCCTTTTCCTCGAAGATGCGGACGCAGCCGGCCGCACCCAGGGCGGCCCGCTGCGCATCGAGGTCCTGGCCGCGAGTCGAAACGCGGGCATAGCCGATGAACACGCGGCCGGCGTCGGAATCTGGTCGGCTGCTCACGGCTTCCCCCTGTCGCAAATCATGTCGCAAGTTTTCTACCACTTGCGACAAAGACATGCGACACGAAAAGCCCTGATTTTCCGGGGGCGGCCGATCTGTTGCAGGTTTTACAACTTGCGCGACAAGGCTATGAAGCGCCGGGATTGTATAGCGTAGCTTGACACTATACGTTTAGCTTGATAGTGACGGCACATGAGAATCCGAAACGTGGTCCATAAGGGGTTGCGCCGCTTCATCGAAGATGATGACGCCACCGGCTTGCAGGCGGCCGTAGTGCCGAAAGTCCGTCGCATCGTCACCTTCCTGCAAGATATGGAGCGGGAAGACGAGCTGCGCACGGTCCCGAGCTGGAAGGCTCATCAGCTCACCGGCGATCGAAAAGGCACCTGGAGCCTGTTCGTCACCAAGAACTGGCGGATCACGTTCCGGATCGACCAAACCGAAATCGAGATCATCGACCTCGACTATGAAGATTACCACTAGGAGGTGGCTATGAGTGCGATGCAGGGCATCCGTATGAAAAACCCCGCCCACCCCGGCGGCTTCGTCAAAAGCGAGATCATCGAGCCTCTTGGCCTTTCGGTCACGAGCGCGGCGCAAGTTCTAGGTGTTACGAGGGCGGCATTGTCGGCCGTGCTGAACGAGCGCGCACATCTTTCGCCGGAAATGGCGCTCCGGGTCGAAAAGGCTTTCGGCGTGTCAATGGATACGCTCATGCGGATGCAGAACAGCTACGACATTGCCCAGGCCCGCAAGCGGGAAGGGGAGATCAACGTCGCACCCTTCAAGGGAAAGCCGCTCGATCCGCAAGCGGCGCTGATCTGAAACAAAGACAACTGGAATGGTGCCGCGTGCGGGACACGGGGCAGGGGGATTTGAATGAAAAGCTTGCTGGAACAACTTCCGTCTATCGTCGCAGAGGGCAAAAAAGAGGCTGAACGTGTGATGGAACGGGCCGAGAGCAATTATCGCCTCGGGTTACAGACGCGGGAGCTGGTGGTTCCGTCGAGGGACAGCAATTGGCAAGATATGTTTCGACAAAAGCCGCAATCGGCAGCTCCCGCCTCCGATCCAAATACACTGATTTATGGTGATAACCTACTGGCAATGGCAGCTTTGCTAGCCGGCAGTGATAGTGCACAATCCCTGCGCAGCAAGGTTGATCTGATCTATATAGACCCGCCTTATGACAGCAAGGCGGACTATCGGACTAAAATCAGCCTGTCCGAATCTCAAATTGAACAGCGCCCAACAACTATTGAGCAGTTTGCATACTCTGACACATGGGTAGAGGGAACAGCATCATATTTATCTATGCTTGTTCCCCGCCTTGTTTTGATGCGCGAACTTTTATCTGAAAGAGGATCAATATACGTCCACCTAGACTGGCACGTAAATGGTTATGTTCGAGCAATTCTGGACGAGGTTTTTGGGAAGCAAAATTTTAGAAATGAAATTATATGGACATATTTTGGATTTAAGCGATCAACTACAAGAAAGTTCCCGCAAAAACACGACACAATATATTCCTATTTTAAGAATGAGGATTATTATTGGAAAACACAATACAAGCCGCATAGCGCAGAATACTTGAAAAGATTCAAACCGGACGAAACGGGACGGCTCTGCCGATCTGACGTTAACCCGACGGGCGGCGGCACCAGAAGAATATACCTCGATGAAGTTGAGGGCGATATTATTGACTCGGTTTGGGATGACATTCCGCCAGTTAATCCGGTTGCGAAAGAGCGGGTGGATTATGCCACGCAGAAACCGGAGAAATTGGTAGAGCGGATCATTGAATCGTCATGTCCTCCTGGCGGTTCGATTGCTGACTTTTTTGCAGGTTCTGGCACAACGGCTGCTGTGGCCGAACGGCTCGGCCGTCGCTGGATCGTGTCCGATCTCGGGAAGCCCGCGTGCATGATTACACGCAAGCGTCTGATCGACCAGGACGCCAAGCCGTTCCTCTACCAGCACATTGGCGACTACCAGGTTGAACAAATGCGCTCCACGATGGGAAGTCGGTTCCGCATCGGCGATCTGGCCGAAATCGTGCTCGGCCTCTATGGCGCGCTGCCGCTGCCCGTAGAGGAAAACCCGAACAAGAACATGGGCAGGCTTCAGGGGAGCAAAACGCTCGTCCTCGCGGACAGCCCCAACAAGATGACCGGCCTCGCCACGCTGCGCCGTGCAATCGAAATCCGCGACAACCTCATGGGCGGGTGGGATAAGGTCGTTATCCTGGGATGGAATTTCTCACCTACGATCGGCCATGACATTGAGGCACTGGGGCAGGGGGACCGGCTGGAAGTGCTCGTGATCCCGCCCGATCTGCTCGACCGGCTGAAGAAGAAAGGCCACAAGCTCAAGGCCGACGAGGTGCGCTTTTCGTCGCTGCAATATCTCAAGCTGGGCGCGGTTTCCCGCAAACAGGACGGGGAGGGGGAAGCCTTGTCCGTAGAGATCGCCAATTATGTGTTGCTGTCTCCGGAGGCGTTGAATCTCGACGAAGCTAACCGCGAAAAACTGCAAAAGGTCATCAATTCCGATCCTTTGGCGCTGATCGAATATTGGAGCGTCGATCCTGACTATGACGGCGAGGTGTTCCGCTCCGTCTGGCAGGACTATCGCGGAAACACCGAGAACGATGCCGACGCTTATCGTGTCATCACTACGGCACGGCTCACCGGCCTTTCTAAGAAAGATGGCCCCCGCCGCGTCTGCGTGCGCGTGGTTGATGTGTTCGGCTTCGAGGCCGAAGCAACTGTCGAGGTGGTATGATGGCGAGCATCAACGATCTTTCGCTTGCCAAGGGTTTGACGACCCAGGTCGAAGACGCCTGCGCCGGCTTGGAAAGCGGCGAAGCACCGATCCTAGATCATGTCTCGGAGATCACGGCCGAACTGTTGAAATGGTGGTTCCAGACTGAATTTCAGGACGCCCGCACCTTCAATTTCCATCCCGGCCAGCGGCAAGCCCTGCTGAACGTGATCTATGCCCATGAGGTTTTGGGCATTGCGTCCCTGCAAGACCTCTACCAAATCGCCGCCCCTGACGTGATGCTGACAAGCACGCGGGATTCCGAGATCATCCGCGCGCCGAAAAATGCCTATCCGAAATACTGCCTGAAAATGGCGACCGGAACGGGAAAGACCTGGGTTCTGCAAGCCCTCATGGTCTGGCAGATTCTCAACGCGAACCGCGCGCCGGATAGCGACCGCTACACCAAAAACTTCCTCGTCGTTGCCCCCGGCCTCATCGTTTACGATCGGCTGCTTGACGCCTTCATGGGGAAGGAACGAGACGGCAAGCGCGATTTCACGATTTCTGACCTGTCGATATTCCAGGAACTGTTCATCCCACATTCTCCAAGTAAGTCGCTGATTTCGCTGTCGTAATCGTGATATTTCGCATATAAATCATGGCGTTGACGGCTGCGAGGGGCGCGTTTCATGGATCACCTGGAGGGTGCGGGCTTGGCGCGGGGAGATCGGGTTGATTTCGACCGCCGTGTGCGTCTGGAGTTCCGTGGTGCGCAGATCAGTTCAGACGGTGGCCTGCTGGTGATGCGCGAGCTTGATGACGTGCTCGGCCTGTCCAATCTGGCGTCGGAGGCGCTGCGAGACAGCCGCACCGGGAAGAACACGCTCCATCGGCTTGACGGATTGTTCCGGCAATCGGTGTTCGGACGACTGGCCGGATACGAGGATGTGAACGATGCCGACCGCTTGGCCCTCGATCCCGTGATGCGTCAGGTCGTTGGCGGCAGGGCCGTCGAGGCGCAAGCTGCTTCGGCATCGCAGATGGGACGGTTCGAGACCGAGACGCTGGCTCTGGCCGCGAACCGGGCGGCGCTGGCCGATCTGAACGGCCAATGGATCGACCGGTTTCATGACCGCAACGGGTTGAAATACATCGTGCTGGACATGGACAGCTCGGTCAGCCCCACCCACGGCGATCAGGAAGGTGCTGCCTGGAACGGGCATTTCGACTGCACCTGCTATCACCCCATCTTCTTGTTCAACCAGTTTGGCATGCTGGAGCGCTGCGCCCTGCGTAACGGCAATGTCCACAGCGCCGATGGCTGGCGGGATGTCCTTGATCCCGTCATTGCCCGATATGCTGGCCGCGACCTTGGTGGACGCTTCTTCCGGGCCGACGCTGCCTACGCGATCCCCGCGATCTATATGCGGCTGGAAGAAGCCAGGTTCTTCTACGCCATCCGTCTGCCCGCCAACGCCGTCTTGCGCGAGAAGATCGCGCATCGGCTGACACGGCCCGTGGGACGGCCTTCGCTGACCAAGGTCAAACGGTTCTTCGAGGACTTCGAGTATCAGGCGGCGTCCTGGGACAAGCCGCGCCGCGTCATCGCCAAGATCGAATGGCATCCGGGCGAGCTGTTCCCCAAAGTCGGCTTCATCGTCACCAACCTGCCGATGGAGCCAGACTGGGTGGTGAGGTTCTACAACCAGCGCGGCACCGCAGAGCAGCACATCAAGGAAGGCAAATATGCCTTTCGCTGGACGCGGCTGTCATGCCGGAAGTTCCGGCACAACGAGGTGCGGCTGCAACTGCACGCGCTGGCCTACAACCTGGCAACCTTCCTGCGCTGCATCGAACTGCCCGAGGCCATGGCGGACTGGTCGTTGACCAGCCTGCAACTCAAGCTGATCAAGATCGGCGCCCGCGTCGTCCGCCACGCCCGCGCCATTACCTTCCAGTTGGCCGAGGTCGCCGTCACCGGCCCGATGGTGCGGGCCGTCCTTGCCGCCATCCGCCGTCTTCGAACGCCTCCGTCATGCGCATGACCACGATCCATGCCCAAGCTGAACGAAAGCGGCAGGACAGGTCCGTCTGCCGCGCGGAAAAGCGGCTCTGCCGGGCCAGAATGCTGCGGGTTCGAGGCTTGATCCACCCGACTTCGGCCGTTTGCGCGACGACAGACACCGCTCGGGGCGAAAAACGCTTGCCCAGCGAGCAAAATCAGGCGATCTTGAAGTCAAGCGGCAGGCCACTTGGGGAATGTCGGTTAAGGGAGAGGAGCCCGCTATGAAAGGTGCCGTCTATGATGCCAAGGGAGGCATTGAATGGAAAGAAGTGCCAAAACCCAAGATTGAAGATCCCACAGATGCCATAGTGCGCATCACCAAGACGACAGTGTGCGGAACCGACCTGCATATCCTCAGGGGAGACGTGCCCAGCGTAACCGAAGGCCGGGTGCTGGGCCATGAAGGCGTCGGCGTCGTCGAAGAAGTCGGCAGTTCGGTCACCCGCATAAAGCCGGGCGACCGGGTTGTGATCTCGGCCATCTCGTCCTGCGGCAGTTGCTATCAATGCAAGAAGGGCCTGGGGTGCCATTGCGAGGCGAAGGATGGCGGTTGGGTGCTGGGCAATCTGTTGAACGGCACGCAGGCGCACTATACCCGCGTCCCACATGCCGATAACGGCTTGCACGTCATTCCCGACGGTGTCGATGAAGAGGCCGCGGTAATGCTGTCCGACATTCTGCCCACAGGCTTCGAGGTCGGCGTATTGGCTGGAAATGTGCAGCCAGGCAGCAATGTGGTGATTGTCGGTGCCGGACCTGTGGGTCTGGCGGCGCTGGTCACGGCGCAGTTCTATTCGCCCGCTTCGATCATCGTGATCGACACGGACGATCCACGACTTGAGGCGGCCGAACGCCTTGGGGCGACCCGCACGATCAACCCCTCGAAAGAAGACTATGCCGCCGTGGTCAAAGAACTGACGGACGGATATGGCGCCGATACGGTGATTGAATGCGTCGGTATCCCTGAAACCTTTGACATGTGCCAGAAACTGGTCGCGAAGGGCGGCAACATCGCCAATATCGGCGTGCATGGCACAGCGGTCGATCTACATCTGCAGGACCTGTGGAACGCGAACATCGTGATCTCCACGGGCTATGTCACCACCAATTCGACGCAGATGCTGATGAAGACCGTCGCCTCGGGCAAGATCCGTCCCGAGGAGTTCGTGACCCATCATTTTGCTCTGGACGATATTGAGGAGGCCTACCGCGTCTTTGGCGCAGCCGCCAAGAACAAGGCGCTAAAGCTGATCCTGTCGGCCTGAGCCGGATGCCCGCCCTTCGCTCTGGTCTTGGGCGGGCAAAACCACGTTAGCTGGACTGTGGGCGCATAGATCGCGTTGCCTTTTGGGATGCGGGAACAGTTGGTTGGTTCTGAGGGAGGAGCCTAATGCCGAGAGAGTTGAAGCCGGTCGTTACCGGCATGTCGTATATGGAAGGTCCGCGCTGGCACGACGGGCGTATGTGGTTTTCGGACTTCTACACCCACCGCGTCTATTCGGTGAATGAGGATGGCAGCGACCAGCGCGTTGAACTGGAGGTGCCAAATCAGCCATCAGGTATCGGCTGGCTGCCTGATGGCAGTCTGGTGGCCGTCTCGATGCGCGACCGAAAGATTCTGCGCCGCACACCTAATGGCGAAGTCGTCGTCCATGCCGACTTGTCGGATCATGTCACGGGGCATCCGAATGATATGGTCGTGGACAACAAGGGCCGCATCTATGTCGGCAATTTCGGCTTCGATCTTATGGGTGGTGCCCCGGTATCGCCGACCGTGCTGTTGCGTGTCGATCTGGATGGTTCGGTGCATGAAGTGGCCGATGACCTGTGGTTCCCGAACGGCTCGGTCATCACGCCTGAGGGTGTGCTGATCGTGAACGAAACGATGGGCAACCGCGCCACCGCTTTTGACATTGCCGAGGATGGTAGCCTGACCAACCGGAGGGAATGGTTCAAATTCGCCGAACTTCCGACCGAGACGTACGTCGCGGATGGTATCGACGCCGGGCAATACCCTTGTGGCCCGGATGGCAGTTGTTTGGACGCAGAAGGCGGCTTGTGGATCGCGGATGCGATGAACGGTCGCGTCTTGCGCGTGTTGGAGGGCGGTGAGGTCACCGAAGAAATCGACCCGGGAACAGGCGTCTTTGCCTGCGGTCTCGGCGGCGCCGACGGCAAGACGCTTTACCTCTGCACAGCACCGGATTTCTTCGAGGACAAGCGTTCTGCGGCCCGCGAAGCCGTTTTGATGGCCACGAAAGTGGACGTGCCCGCTGCCACGTAACGGTTTGTTGCGTGAAGGAATGCGTGCCATTCTATTTTGCAGCTGCGCGATAATATATCCTTGGACTTGCCCCTTGCTACGTGGGGCAAGTCCACCGTATCGACCCAGTGGAAATCTGCTCATGCTACAAGAAGTAAAACGTAGCGATGAGTAGACCATTGGAAGACGTCGTCAAACGGTGAACGACCAAGCGCAAGTCAGCGCCGGAAATGCTTAGTTGTTCAGTCCCGGCATCTGTTGGATCGGGTTCAGGATGAATCTGTTGGGCTCTGCTGTCCAGATCTTGCAGATGTATTCGTAGGGTGTGAGGCCGCCTAGGGTCTTCAGCCTGCGCGCAAAGTTGTAGGCTGCGATGAAATCCCCGTTATATAGTCAACGATACGCATTATTTCCGCCCCCAATATTCTTCACAAATATCCAGAGCAGGTTTGTTCAGCTTTGCCGCTTCTGAGGACTTGGCGTCCAGTATAGCAATGAACTTCTCGGCCTCTATGTTCGCCGTAAGAATATTGAACTCGCTTTCTGCTGCATCCCATTTAACGTGGCGCTGCTGAAAATGAAGAAGTTTCTCGATATACTGACCTGGTTCATCTTGATCGCATTATGCGGAGGTTCTGTTGTATGGCATTTTATCGATACTGAAAAAGAAACCCAACTAAGTATATTTCTCGGTAGAATGACTTTTATCTTCGGTGGCATTGGTATCGCCCTGCTCGTGTTTCATCTGATAACCCTTCTATTGTTTCCAACTCGTAAATAATCCGCATCCTTGGAGGAACGCTTATGAGTATGACAGAAAATCATTACCGCCTTGGGCAAAGCGTTTCAGCTCCGAATCCAAGTTCATTCCCGATTCCTACCGGGACGAGGTTTTCCGGTTCGTGCAAGGGGCGGTCTGCCCGAAAGAAGACATTGGCCGCAAGGTCACGGCCGGCGGCATCATCGCCATTTCCAACTGGCATGTGCTGTCGGAAGAAGGCGAGCCGCTTGAGGATGAGGAAATCACCGCGCCGGGGGAATCCGCCGATCCGAAAATCGTTGTGCAGAGCGTCCTTCCCCTGACGCCCGGCACCAGCCAAGGCAACGATTTGAACGTGCTGAACCGTCGCTATGAGCGCGGCGGCATCCTCTCCTACCTGAAAGACCTGCCCGCGCTCATGGTCTTCAATGACGAAGCCCACCATATTCACGAGTTCAAGCGGGAAGGCGAGGTGACGGAAGTTGAATGGCAAAAGAGCCTCAACCTGATCGCAGAACCCAAGGGCCGCCGCTTCGTCCAAGTGGACTTTTCGGCCACGCCCTATAACGAGGTCGGGACTGGCCGGAACAGCCGGAAATCCTACTTCCCGCACATCGCCGTTGATTTCGACCTGAAGACGGCCATGCGCACCGGCCTGGTCAAATCCCTTGTTCTCGACAAACGCTCCGAAATCGGGGCGCTGAGCCATGAGGAATTGGATTTCAAGGCCGATCGGGATGAGAACGGCAACCCGATGCTGTCAGAGGGGCAGCGCATTATGTTGCGCGCCGGCCTGACCAAGCTCCGGAAGCTGGAAGCCGATTTTGCCGCCCTCGATCCGGACAAGCATCCGAAAATGCTGGTGGTCTGCGAAGACACCACGGTTACGCCGCTCGTCGCTGATTTCATGCAGCTCGAAGGGCTGGCCGATGACGAGGTTTTGCGCGTCGATTCCAACCGCAAGGGCGAGCTGAAGCCCGACGAATGGAAGGTGCTGCGCGAACGCCTGTTCGACGTGGACCGTCACAAATCCCCGCGCGTCATAGTGAGCGTGCTCATGCTGCGCGAAGGCTTCGACGTGAATAACATCTGCGTCATTGTCCCGCTGCGCGCATCGAGCGCCGGCATCTTGCTGGAACAGACGATCGGGCGCGGCTTGCGTCTGATGTGGCGCGGCAATGAATACGACGACATAAAGCGGGAGAACCGCCAGCTCATTCGCGGCGGAAAGACACCCTCCAACATGATCGACATTCTTTCGATCGTGGAGCATCCGGCGTTCCAGGGCTTCTATGACGAGCTGATTCAGGAAGGCTTGGCGGCTGAAGCAGATGACAACGACGACGAGGCGAATGGCAGCTCGACCGGCGACCTGATCTCGGTTGGCCTCCGGCCGGGCTTCGAGGAATACGATTTCGCCATACCCTTCATCCTGCGGGAACAGGTCGAGGCGCTGGAAGATACCCATATCGACCCTTCGAGCCTCGCGCCGTTCGGATCGTTTTCGCTCCAACAACTCAAGGGGCAGATCGGCCAGGGCGAGAAGTTCCATTCCGAAGACGTGCAGGCGAAAACGCGCTTTGGCGACTATCGCGTGCATGGCGGCGTGATGACCGCGACGGGATATAATGACTACCTGGCCCGGATCACGCGCCGGATCACGGAAGCCGTCACCCTGACGGATACCACAAACAGCTCGAAGGCTTTCGCCAACGCCAGCAAGTTCCCCTACATCCAGATAAACCGGGCCGAGATGGCCGAGGGCATCGACACCTTCATTCGTCGGCACCTGTTCGGCCAGGAGCTGGACCCTCTCACGGATGAGAACTGGCGCGTCCTGCTGATCGACCCGGTGACGGAGCACATTATCAAGGTGTGGGCGCGCGCCATTCTCGAAGCGGAAGACAGCGTGATTGTCGCCAATGCCGAGGTCGCGCATCGGCGTCTTTCGGAAGTGCCCAAGCTCGCCATGCGGGAAGGATCATCGCTGGCCGTCGAGAAAGCTATCTATCTGCGCCTTCCCTATCCCTCGCGGAACGGCGGCCTTGAACTGGCATTTATGGAAACCTGCGAGCGTGACGCCAGCGTTGAAGCCTTCTGCAAGATCAACGAGCAGAAACACACCTTCGCGCGCCTGCGATACATCAAGGAAGATGGGCTTCCGGCGTTCTATTCGCCGGATTTCTTCGTGAGAGCAGGCGGAGCGATTTATCTGGTGGAAACAAAGGCACAAGGCCAGCTCACCAGCCCGAACGTGCTGCGCAAGCGCAAGGCCGCCGTTTCATGGTGCGACCGGATCAACGCCCTTCCTCCGGAACAGCGTAGCGATTCCGAATGGCACTATGTCCTTCTCGGGAAGACACCTTCTATGGCTGGCGGGACAAGGGCGGCTCGATCGCTGATCTTCTTGCCTATGCCCGGCTGCGCCCTGTCGAAGACAAAGGCCAGGCCAAGTTCGCCTTCTGAACTTCACGCCGGGGCAGCAATCTATTGCCCCGGCGCTTTCACGGTGATGGTGCAACGCTGATCCTCGCCGGCCGTGCGCGCGGCCTCCCAACAAGCCGCTACCGCCTCCCTGTTCGCCTCAACAAGCTGATCGGCCGACGCCACCCGCTGCCATGCTTCCGGGCTGCCGAACGCCATGAGGCTCATGCCGGCCTGCCACGGCCTTTCGCCCATGACGACGCTGGCGACACGCGGCGCGGCCGAGAACGGCAACAGGCGCGGAAGGAACAGCATCACCAGCGCGCCGGCGAGCAGGCCGACAGCGAAGGCGACGACAAGCCACCAATTTTGCCGATCGCGCTCCCGCGCGCTGGCGACGTGCGCCGAAAGATTGCGGCCGGCGCGCTCGAGGTCGGACGCCTGCCGCTCGAGCTGCTGCGCGGCGGTGCGTATAAGGGCCTCGCCGCTGCGCTCGAGGACCGCCGCATAGTGCTGCGCGCCCTGCCGGAGAATGGGTGACTGCTCTACGCCGTGCATCCGCTCCGCAACATTGTCGAGCGCCTGCACGAGCTGGGCGAGCTGGGGCTTGTAGTCCTGCGCCGGCTCGATCTTTTCGAGCTGGTCGAAAGCCGCTTCCAGCCCGCGCCGCATCACGGTCATTTCCGCGCCGATCTGCGCGCCCTGCGTCTCGATCGTGCGCCGTAGCGCGTCGAACGCGGCGGCCGGGTCGCCGGCGTCCTCGTCCAGTGCTTCCGGCTCGATTCCTTCCCTGTCGTCGTCCAGCTCCGCCATGTTCTCCGTGCCTACCTTTCCATGCCGATGCCCCGGCTAAGCCGGTGGCCGCGTGTCATTTCGTCTTGCAGCGCGCGGGCAATGGTCTGCTCGCGGCGAAGCTCCTGACCGATTCCAAGTTCCTGCCGGCGATTGCGCAGGATGGAATCTACCTGCGGGTCACGCTCAAGGCTCTTGGTCATGCCGTTCATGTGGCTTTCGACCTTGGCGCGGGCGTCGTCGTGCTGCCAGCCGCGAAGCTCCCGGCGCTGCCCCTGTAGCTCCTGCCAGCGTTCAACGAACCGCTCGGCCCTGATATTCGGGTCTTGCAGCGCGGCGTTTTCGCGCTTCATCCCGTCGATAACATGGGCGACACGCTCCCGGCCGGAAAGCTCGGTCATGGCGCGCGCCGTCGCCGGGTCGTTTTCCAGCGTCGAGCGCATCAAATCTTTCATGCCGCCGCGCACCTGGTCGAGCTGCTGGCCGGCATCGCGCATTTCCTGCCGCTGCATGTCGAGAACGGGCAGGCCCTCGCGCCGGTGCTGGTCGATCGACTGATAGGCCCGCGAATATCGGTCAACGGCCGTCTCAAGCGGCGACGGCCCCCGCGCCCGCTCGGCCAGCCGGTCGGGCGCCGGCGCCGGCCGCAAGCTCCCTTCCCTTTCCGGCCGCTCGCTGCGCTCCTGAGAGGCGGCAGGACGCGCATTGAGCTTGAGGCCGGCGAACATACCGCGCCGCTGCTTCTCGGCCTGCTGCGGCCTGTTCTGGTCGATCTGTGGGCCGTCCTCGCCGGCGCGGTCTGGCTCGCGGCTCTCGGCCGCCGCGCCGCGCCCGAGTTTCAGGCCCTCGAACGGATTGCGGCGCTGCTGTCGATCGCCGGCGAGATCCTCGCGCGGATCTGCACGGAGATCCTGCGCGAGATCCGCGCCAACTTTTTGCGAGGATCTGCGATCAAGCGCATGATCCCCGGCCGTCGACTCCCGCTCCGCACGTAGCCCGGCCGCGCGCTCGGCCGGAATCTCGATCTCGCTGCGGATGCCCATTTGCTCCGCGATCCCGCGCCGCTCGGCAAAGTCGCGGGTATAATCGAGCGTCGTTTCCTTGACGCCCGACCGGGAAAGGCGGCGCTCTAGCTGGCTATAGGCCAGCTCGCCGGCGTCCTGAACCTTCCATGCGTTCCGGTGCGTCTGCGTCCCATCCGGCAAGGTGACGGGGGTGGAACCCTCATGCTGTAGGCCGATCTTCTCCCCGATCTCCGGCGCGGCCTCCTTCATGGCGCGCTCAAGATCGACGCCCCATAGGGTGCGCTGCTCGCCCTTGTCGTTTTCCAGCGTCACGAAATAGCTGCCGGATTTCTGCGGGTCATGCTCGAACGGGGCGGCCCCATGCTCGACCAGCCGGCCGGCATTGGTGAACTCGTCCTGTGCGGCGTAGAGCTGCATACCATCACGATGCCGGGTCATGGCGACATAGGTTAGGTGCCGGTCCATCGTCCCCGACGCCATCACATAGGACCGATCGACCGTCGCACCCTGATTTTTGTGAATCGTCGTCGCATAGCCGTGGTCGATCGCCTGATAGTCGCCCATCGGCACGGAAACGCTACGCTCCCGGCCGCCGTCCAGCGTGGCGATGATCCGGCCTTCCTCGACATGCTCGACCGTGCCAAGCATCCCGTTTTTCACGCCAAGGTCGCGGTTGTTCTCCAAGAACACGATGCGGTCGCCGGGCGCGAACTCCCGCTTTCCGTCATTGGTCTGGAAGGTCAGCGCGCCGGCGTCCTCGCCCTGCGCCAGCTCGCCCCGGTCCTGTAGCTCGGTCCTGATCGCGTCATTGATCGCCCGAACATCGGCCCGGCGATGCGCCATCGCTACGCGGGTGCCGTCCGGGCGCTCGTCGCGGTCGGCAAGATAATCCCGCACGATCTGGCCGCGCGCGTCCTCGCCCGTCTCGGCAAAGCTGATATTGCCATGATCCCGATAGGCTGCCAGCCCCTCGGCCGTCCGGTGCGTGGCGAAGTCAACCGACGCCTCCCGCTGCCAGTCCACGCGCTGCCGGCGTATCTCGGACAGCTCGGCATGGCCGATTTCCTCCGTGATCGCCCGGAACGGTGCGCCGGCCCCGATCGCCTGTAGCTGCTCATGGTCGCCTACAAGGACGATCTTCGCCCCGCGCGCCTCGGCCTCGCCAACGAAGCGGGCGAGCTGGCGGCTCCCGACCATGCCGGCCTCGTCGATCACGAACACGTCGCCGCGGCCGATCGTGCCGCGGTCGTTCTCCCAACCGCGGGACCATGACGCGAGGGTGCGGCTCTGGATGCCGGAACTTTCCTCCAAGCCCTCGGCCGCCTTCCCCGACAAGGCCGCACCGTGGACCTGATAGCCCTCGGCCTCCCATGCCTCGCGCGCCGCCGCGAGCATGGTGGACTTGCCAGCGCCGGCATAGCCGACAACGGCCGCGATCCGCTCCGGCCCGGTGATATGCTCGATCGCCCGGCGCTGCTCGTCGGACAACCGGGCGGAAGCATCGCCGGCGCTGCGCTGAATGGCGGCGTCCTGCCGCTCTATGGCGCGCTCGACATGCCGGCGATCGACGCCATGACCATGCGCGCCGTGCATCCGCTGCGCGCTCTCGATCATGCCGGATTCGATCTCGACCATTTCGCGGGTCGAATAGCGGGCAAGCTCGATCTCGCCCGTTGCCGGGTCGGCCCGCTCGGGCTGAAGCTCGACCAGCGCCGGCGAGGCCATCACCTTGGCGAACGCGCTCTGAAACTCCTGCGGATCGTCGTTGATGTAGCGATGCAGCGCCCGCGCAACGTCGTGCCGGTCGAACACGCTCTTTTCCCCGGTGATGAGGGTTAGAACCTGCTCGGGCTTCTCCCGGATCAACTCGGCATTGCGCCGGGCCGCTTCCTCGTCCAGCCGCGCCCGCGATACGTCGAGGCCGCGCCGCTCCATCTGCGTGGCATGGACGCCCATATGTTCGGTTGGCGCGATCTCTAGCCCGCGCTCCATATGCGAACGATGGTCGATGCGAATATCTAGCCCGGCCATCGCAAGCCGCTCGTTGGCGATCCCCTCCCATCGCTGGCGAAGGTCGCGGAGCTGCATATCTGTCGTCGGCAGGTCGTGCGCCAACAGCCATTTGTTTTCGCGCTCAAGATAGGTCTTGTCGCCTAGCCCGTCCTCCGTCACCTGCCGCGTGGTCATAAGAATGTGGGCATGGTGATTGCGAACGTCGCTCGCCTCGTGCGGCGCATGAATGGCGAAGTCCACGGCCGCGCCGTAGCGGTCGGCCAGCTCCTGCGCCATCTCCCGCGCCGCCTCTAGCCGCTGCTCGGCCGATAGCTCATGCGGCAAGGCAATCTCGAACTCCCGCGCAACGCGGGCATCCTTGCGCTTCTCGGCAAACTCGGCGGCGTTCCACAAGTCCGACCGATCCCGCGCCCAATCGGCTGAAACGCCTTCGGGCAAGACGATCTCGGCATGTTCAACGCCCTGCTTGCGGCTGAAATCATGCGTGATCCCGTCGCGTTCGTTGGTCAGCTTCTCCCCGGCACGATAAGCCATTGAGGCGACGGCGCTACGGCCGCCCGCCCGCGAAACTGGCTTCATGCTCAAATGGTAGATCGCCAACCCGTTGCCTCGATCTAGTTTCCGCCTTTCCCGCCAGCCTCCAAGCTGGCGGCGCGCTGAGTTGCATAGCAACTCGTAAGTGCGCCCTTCTCAACTCAATCGCTACGCTATTTCGTCGCTCGGTGTGGCGCTTGCGGCAAGGTCGATGCGATGAACTGAGGCCCTGATTGTGCTGCAAAGCCGCCAAAAATTCAAGGTAGCGCATAATCGTGTTTGGTGACGCTGCTTGCATCGGATAGACTTCGGCTCAAATGGGAGTGCAGACCGATGGCAATAGACAGCGCCGGAACACTTGCGTTGCTGATCGACGGCGATAATGCCACCCCGAAAATCATAACCGGGCTGCTGGCTGAGATCGCCAACTATGGCACCGCCAGCGTCAAGCGCATCTATGGCGATTGGACCAAGCCGAACCTCAACGGCTGGAAAGAGTGCCTGCTGGAACACTCGATTCAGCCGGTCCAGCAATTCGCCTATACGACCGGGAAGAACGCAACGGACGGCGCGATGATTATCGACGCGATGGACTTGCTCTATACCGGCCGCTTCTCCGGTTTCTGCATCGTCTCAAGTGATAGCGACTTTGCCCGCCTGGCCGCGCGCATCCGTGAGCAAGGCGTCATCGTCTATGGGTTCGGGGAGCGCAAGACGCCCCGCCCCTTCATCACCGCTTGCGACAAGTTCGTCTATTTCGACGTGCTCAACACGGCCGGGGAACAGAAGGAAGCGGAAGCCGTCACCGCGCCTAAAGCGGCCGCCGCCAAGCCTGCACCGGCGAAAGCGGCACTCGATCGCGCTGCCCTCGACATGCTGGCGAAAGCTGTCACCGCCTCGGCCGACGAAGACGGCCGCGCTAATCTGGCCCGCGTCGGCGCGCACCTGGCGAAACAATCGCCGGATTTCGACGCCCGTAACTATGGCTTTCCCCGCCTCTCCGATCTGGTCGAGGCGTCGGGCATTGTCGAGGTCGAGCGCATTGGCGAAAATCCGAAAATTATCATGGTTCGCCTCAAGGGCGGGCCAACCCCTCGCCCCGCTAGATAGAAGGAAACGACACATGGCGCGCAAGACGATCGAACAGCGGTTGGCCGAGCTGGATGCGCAGCGCGCCACGCTCAAGGCCCGGCTCGGCTCGGCAAACAGGAGCGCGCCAACGATACCCGCCGCAAGGTGCTGCTCGGCGCGCTCGTTCTGCATCGCCTCGAAAGCGGCAAGGATGAGGAATTTTCCCGACGCCTCCGCGAATGGCTCAAGCGCGAGCTGCCCGACTTCCTGACGCGCCCTGGCGATAAGGAACTCTTTGCCGATCTGATCGCCAACGCGCCGGCCAGGGAGACAACAGACAGCGCCGGGGGGGCCGCCTCATGAATCAGGCGACGTTAGCCTGGGCCGCGTTCAAGAACATGATGCGGCAGGCTGCGCGTGATCCGCTATGGGCGTTCCTATCCCTGCTCGCCCTGCCCTTCCGCATCTGGAAACCGCTTCTCGGGCTTCTGTTCATCCTCATCATAACCCTGTTCGTGGTCGGCTTCGGCGGCCGGTTCTTCCTCGAACAAATGGGCTTCGGCCCCGGCTCGGTTCCCTTCATCGCGCTCGATCTCGTCACGCTGCTGGTGCTGGCCGCGATCACCTTCCGGCTCGTCACCAATCCGCTGATTATCCATTTCGGGGATATGGACGGCGAAACCCACGGCTCGGCCCGCTTCGCCACCGACAAGGAAACCGCCGCCCTTGCCCGCGCCGATTCCGGCCTGCTGATCGGCCGCGACGGCAAAACGGGAAAGCTCCTGCGCTATGACGGCCCGGCCCACCTGCTGACGATGGCCCCGACGCGCACCGGCAAAGGGGTGGGAACCATCATCCCTAACCTGCTCACGGCCGACCGCTCCGTGATCTGCATCGACCCCAAGGGCGAAAATGCCAAGATCGCCGGCCACGCCCGCCAGACCTTCGGCCCGGTCCACGTCCTCGACCCCTTCGGCGTCACCGGCCAGCCCTCGGCCGCCTTCAATCCTCTCGACCAGCTCGACCCGGCCGGCCTCGATGTCGCGGAAGATGCAAGCACCTTGGCCGACGCCCTCGTGTTCGATGAACCGGGCATGGCCGGCGAGGCGCATTGGAACGAGGAAGCCAAGGCGCTCATTGCCGGCCTGATCCTCCATATTGCCGCCAGCGAGCCGCGCGACAGGCGAAACCTCGCTACCCTGCGCGAAGCTCTCACCCTCGCCCCTGAAGCCTTCGCGGCGCTCCTGAAGGACATGCAGGCGTCAACGGCCGCCGGCGGCCTGATCGCCCGCGCCGCAAACCGCCACCTCGGCAAATCCGACCGGGAAGCGGCCGGCGTCCTCTCGGCCGCGCAGCGCCATACCCATTTCCTCGACAGCCCCCGCATGGTCGCGGTCCTCGGCCGATCCGATTTCCGCTTTGCCAATCTCAAGCGCCGCAACGCCTCGGTGTTCCTCGTCCTGCCGCCCGATCGCCTCGCCACCTATTCCCGCTGGCTGCGTCTGCTCGTCGCGCAAAGCCTGACCGACATGGCGCGCGACCCCGCCAAGCCGGCCGTGCCGGTCCTCTACCTGCTGGATGAGTTCGCCGCCCTCGGCCACCTCGCCCCCGTCGAGCGCGCAATGGGCCTCATGGCCGGCTATGGCGTCCAGCTCTGGCCGATCCTGCAAGACGTTCACCAGCTCCGCGCCACCTACGGGCAACGCGCCGGAACCTTCCTGTCAAACGCCGGCGTCCTACAGGTGTTCGGTGTCAACGATCACGACAGCGCCCGCCTCGTCTCCGATCTGCTCGGGCAGGAAACCGTGGTGTTCCAGACCATGAGCCGGGCGCTCGATTCCGAAAAATCCGGCCTCTCCTATGGCGAGCAACACACGGCCCGGCCGCTGCTGACCCCCGATGAGGTCCGCAACCTGCCGCAGCATGTCGAATTGCTGTTCCTCGCCGGGCAACGGCCGATCGTCGCCGGCAAGCTCGCCTATTACGCCGATGCAGAATTCCGGGGGCTGTTCGACCAAGCATAAAGGATGAAACCATGACCGACACCGATGCGCCCGAATGGCCCGATCCCGCCGACAAGGCCCATGCCGTTGAACAGGCCAAGCAGCTCCGTGACCAGGCCGCCAAGGGCGGCTTGCGGTTTGAAGCCTATCTGCCGCCGTCGCTGGCCCTGTGGCTGCTCGATCTGATCGAACAGGACACGTTCCTTGATCCGTCCGAAGCCGTGTTCGTGATCCTGGGCGAGCATAAGGAGCTGGCACCCCATGCCGATCTGCGCCGGGAACTACTCAAGCGCCGCATACAGGTGGCGGCCGATGATTCCCGACCGGGTATTTCGATGGAAGAAATGAAAGCCCTACTGCGCGAAAAGCGCGAAGCCCCCCTGCCCGAGCCGGCCAGATGGGAAAAGCGGTCCCGGCGCTGACGCACCGGGGCTTCTCTCTTGCGGCCCTCCGGTCACTTCGGCGCTATGTGGGAGCGCGTTCCCTCCGGGCCGGGGCCGGCTGCTCGCCGGCATCGCTCAACCAGGCCACACCCGCGACGCTAGCCCCCGGCCGTCCCGCTCTCATCATCTAGGGCCGTAGGGACGGCCGGGGGCGGGATGCAGGCAGACAACTTGCCAAATTGCTTGTTTGCCAACTTGCCAGCAATCAGGCAATCGCCTCAAGGCCCCTTTTCTGAATAACGGTCAGCAGCCGCAGCGCCGGGCCGCCGGGCTTCTTCACCCCACGTTCCCAATCTGACACCAGCCCCTTACTCACGTTGAGATAGCGGGCAAAGACAGGCTGCGAGATACGCTCACGCTCACGAATAGAACGGATTTCCTCGGGGGTCAGCGGCTCAACGGTTGTCAGACACCCCTCGTCAAATTCGCGCATCGTCTGCTTGTCGATCGCGCCGGACTCATAGAAGCCTTCCATCATCTCATGGACGGCCGCCAGAGCTTCACTCTTGTAAGTCTTGCTCATCGCAATTCACCTCGAACATTCGACCCGCAGCAACTTCCGCGTCCATCTGCGCATCTGCAAACCCCAAGACCAGCTTTGCGGCCTTCTTCAAGTAGGCTTCTTCCGCATCATCAAGGTTCGCCATATCGCTCTTGGCAAACCCGAACGCGAAAACCGCCCTCGTCTCCGCGCGGAAGAAAACCAGCGTTCGGAAGCCGCCAGACTTTCCAGCGCCGGGCCGCGCTACTCGTTGCTTGATAAGGCCGGCCCCTAGATCGGCGTCGATCTGGCCGCGCTCAGCCCGCTCTACAGCCTCACAAAGCATCGCGTCAGAGATTTTCTCCTTTCGGGCAAACTTGTGAAACCGGCTGTTTTTGAAAACCCTCACGCGACTTCCTCGCCCCTGAATGTATGACACATAGCGTTACACTTCAAGGCCCTTACCGCATCGCCGCTTTGCTGGCAATCAAGCACTATGTTTTGCCAGCAAGTCAGCAAGCGCCTCGCGCATGAGGTCTTCAATGGAGCGGTCGGTGTCGGCTGACAGCCGCTTAACACGGCGATGTTCCTCCGGCTCGACCACGACTGTCACCCGCTTCATTCCGGCCCGCGTGGCGGCATGGTAACGCTTACCCTCGGCACGATCCGGGGTCGGCGCGGGGGCGGATTCCGCGATAGGCGCAACAGGCGGCGTGGTCTGCGCGCCCACGGCCTTCATGCTCGCGGCTAAACTCGGTCTTTTCGACATGGTTTTATCCCATCAAACTGCCAGTTTGCCAGCAATACCATTATGCCTTATTGCTGGCAATACAGCTTGCCGTCAAATCAGCAATTGGCCTCTAAGCCAGGTCAGCAATTCGGACACTTCCTCGCTGGCTTTGCCGGCCGGCTCATACTCCGGAGCGGTTTTGCCGGCCGTGAGCGCATGTCCGAAAGCCGCCCGCTGCTGGAAGGCGACGGGGGCAACCTCCAAGCCGTGAACCTGAACGGCTTCCCGCGCATCGGCCAGAAGCTGCGTGGCACGCGGCGGCACGGCGTTCAAAACGACAAAGGCCGGCTTTTGGGCGAGTTTCACCAGCTCGGCCGTGCTTCCGATCGCGCGAAGATCGAGGATTCCGGCTCGGCACGGGATCAACACCATGTCGGACGATCGCGTTGCCGCCATTGCGGCCGCTTCCGAGTGCGGCGCGGTGTCGATCACGACCAGCTCGGCCCCGCCATCGGTCGCGGCCTGCAAGCCTTGCGGCAAACGAGTGTGAGGAAGCGCGACGACAACCGGGGCCTCACCTTGTCGGCTATCGCCCCATCCGGCGGCGCTTGCCTGGGGGTCAAGGTCGATGATAGCGGCGGGAAGCCCGGCCGCCTCGGCGGCCGTAGCAAGGTGCAAGGCGAGGGTGGTTTTTCCAGCCCCGCCTTTTTGGCTGACTATGGCGATTGTTTTCATATTGCTGGCATAGCAGCAAACCGCATTGACGGCAAGAATTTTTGCTTAAATGCCTTATTGCTGGCAATACAGCAAATATTAAGCCCCGCCCTTGCCCCTCGCTCCCTCTCGAAAGCCCGTAGGACGGTTGCCGCCGGCGCGAACGTGGCGGTTTTGCTGTGAGGGTGCCGCCTCCCGATCCGCCTTATACGCGGATCGGAACCGCCGCAGGGCTGCGCAAGCAGCCCGAACAGCGGCGACCGCTTATGTTTGCCCTCTTAGATAAAGATCAGATGGGGATTCAGTCTGGTTATCGGACTCACGTTTCATCACACTCTTTGCCAGCATCACGAGGGCCTTACCGAGCGGGCTATCGCCGGTGTCGAGCTGCGTCCGCTCATCGAGGGGCAGGGTGGTCTTGTAGGCGTCGATTGCCTCGCTCCATGCCTGCTGATCCTGTCCATGATCAGCAGGCGGGGGCGGGGCCTTGCCGAACCTGCCGAGAAACTGACGGGCCTTTTCCGGCAAGGACAGGCGATAGGCGTTGCTCGTCTGCTGGACCTGTGGGCCGCGCCCCTCGTTGCCGGTCGGCTCGTAGCGCCGCAGCCAGTCGATGAAACCATGCGCCCGCAGGTTCTTCAGCGCCCGCACGATCGTATCGCGCGACCGGCCTAGCCGATCCATGATCGTGGTGATTGACGGCTCTAACCGGCCGGTGCGGAAGTCTATGAGATTGACGAACAGCCGCAGCACGTCGAGCGCCACCGATCCTAGCGGGCCGCTTCGCTCGCCCTTCTCGTGCAAGCCGGCCTCATTGTAGATTTCGGCCGCCTTCAAGATTGCCTGAACGTCCTTGCGCGTCGTCGGCCGCCATATCCGGCCCTCCGATCGGCCCCGGATATGACTATGCCGGCGAACTGGGATCAGAACAAGAGCTGTGCAGAATCGTACGCTAAGGTCGAACGAAGCGTGAACCGAGATTCTTGTGTCTCGCGATTTCCAGGCGCGCCGTCTGATCCCAGTGGAAAACCGTGGCAGTAGGATAGCTGCTGTTTCCACATCCAGTCAGCTCGGCAACATTGAGCGGGAGTTGGTGTGTGCGGAGTTGAGCAGTGGCCAGGCGCAAGATTCTCAAAGCTCAGGATCGTCGGGAGCTTTTCGATATTCCGGCTGATGAGGACAGTCTAATCCGACACTATTCATTGTCCGCGTCGGATCGCCTCGAAATTGACCTTCGCAGGCGCGAGCACAATAAGCTCGGCTTCGCTGTTCAGCTTTGCGTGATGCGACATCCGGGCCGGGTGCTGGCCGCAGGCGAAATTCCGCCGCGTGCGATGCTGAAATATGTGGCCGACCAGATCGGCGCCGATCCCACTGCGTTTACAATCTATGCCCGCCGGGAAGAGACGCGCCGCGATCACATTGCGCGCCTGATGATCTATCTCGGCGTCAGAAGCGCGACAGCTCAGGATCGTCGCGCGGGGCTGTTGTCGGCAATTGAGGCGGCCACGATGTCCGACAGCGGCGCTTCGATTGTGAATGCCATTGTCGCCACGATGCGAGAACGCGGAGCCCTGTTGCCCGCGGTGGAGATCATCGAGCGAATGGCGCTTGCGGCCCGCGCCATAGCTCGCCGTCGCGCGGAGACAGCGCTTATCGACGGTCTCACACCTGAGAAGCTGCTGGCTCTCGACAAGCTGCTCGAGGTTGATGCGGCGGTCGGCCAGACTCGCTTCCATTGGTTGCGGTCCGCGCCGGAAGCGCCCGCAGCTTCAAATCTGGTAGGACTGACTGAACGAATTGCCTTCCTGCGCACGCTCGGGATCGATCCCGGTTTGCGGGCGCGCGTGGCATCCGGGCGGTGGGACCAAATGGTCCGTGAGGGCAATGCCACACCGGCGTGGCTGGCCAACGACTTCAATGCCAGCCGTCGCCACGCCCTGATTGTCGCGCAGGTGATCAAGCTCGGCGAGAAGCTAACCGATGATGCCGTTACGATGTTCATCAAGCTGATCGGGCGGCTGTTCTCCCAGGCGCACAGTCGCAAGAAACGGCGGCACATGGACCAACGGACAGACACCTCCAAGGCCCTGCGTATGTTCCTCGATACGATAACAGCGCTGCAATCGGCCAACGATCGGGGTCAGGACGCGCTTGAGGTTCTTGACCAAAAGGTCGGTTGGCACCGGCTGCTTCGAATGAAGCCTGAGCTTGCAGCAATGGTCGAGGACAACGAGGCATCCCCGCTGGTCCTGGCGGCCGAGCAGTATGGTGGCGTCCTCAAATACGCGACGGCGTTCCTGGCAACCTTTACGTTCCGTTCAGCGCGCCGCCACGATTCTCTGCTCACAGCTATTGCGATGCTCCGAAGGCTTCATTCGGAGGGACGGCGCACACTGCCCGAGCGTGTTCCGACCAGCCATCTCAGTCCAACCGATCGGAAACTGATCTTTGGGCAGCAGAAGCCCGATCGTCGGCTCTATGAGATAGCCACGCTCGCCGCATTGCGCGAGCGCCTTCGCTCGGCGGATATCTGGGTGGAGGGCAGCCGCTCGTTCCGCCCGATCGACGACCACCTCATGCCGCGATCTACGTTCACCGCGATGAAGGAAGAGGATCGGCTTGGCCTTGGTGTGGGCAGTGACGGCGCCGCTTGGCTGAACGAAGTAATGCAGGTGCTGGACTTCAATCTGAAGCGCCTGGCCTATCGCGCTCGCGCTGGTAAGCTCAAGGGTGTTCGTCTCGAAGCGGGAACGCTGATCGTGACGCCGACCGTCGGCGACGTTCCTGCGGCAGCCGAAGAACTGAACGCAGAGATCAGCGAGATGTATCCGCTTGTCGAAGTTCCTGATCTCCTTAGGGAAGTGCATGATTGGACGGGCTTTGCCGATCACTTCACACATGTCCGCACGGGTGACGCCCCACGGAATGTCTCCGCCATGCTGGCCGGCATCTTGGCCGATGCAACCAATCTTGGTCCGAAGCGGATGGCCGGCGCCTCCAAGGGCATCAGCGCCCATCAGATTGGCTGGATGCGCACCTTCCATGCCCGATCAGAAACCTATCGCGCCGCTCAGGCCTGCATCACCGACGCCCATACCGGTCACCCGCATTCCCGTCTGTGGGGCAACGGAACGACCGCGTCGTCCGACGGACAGTTCTTCCGTGTGAGCGACCGAGCGGCAAAACGCGGCGACGTCAACCTGCACTATGGCAGCGAGCCGGGATCGAAATTCTACAGCCACCTGTCGGACCAGTACGGCTATTTCAGCATTTTGCCGATCAGCCCCACGGAAAGCGAAGCGGCCTATGTGCTCGATGGCCTGTTTGACCAAGATACGATCCTGGATATCCAGGAGCATTTTACTGACACTGGTGGCGCGAGCGATCACGTCTTCGGGCTGTTCGCCCTGATCGGCAAACGCTTCGCGCCTCGATTGCGCAATCTCAAAGATCGAAAGTTCCACACATTCGAGAAGGGCGATGCCTACCCGGCGCTGACGAACCACATCGGGGCTCCGATTAACACCGCGTTGATTCTCGATCGTTGGGACGATCTGCTCCATCTGGCAGCCTCGATCACGACGCGCTCCGTCGTCCCCTCGACCATCCTCAAAAAGCTCTCGGCGTCTCCGATGGAAAGCCAGCTGGCAAAGGCGCTGCGGGAACTCGGCCGGATTGAGCGCTCGCTGTTCATGATCGAATGGTATTCGAGCCCAGCCTTGCGCCGACGGTGCCAAGCCGGCCTCAACAAGGGTGAGGCAGCGCATAAGCTCAAACGCGCGGTGTTCTTCCACGAGCGCGGCGAAATCCGTGACCGTTCATTCGAGAGCCAAGCATTCCGCGCGTCTGGCCTCAATCTTGTCGTCAGCGCCATCGTGCACTGGAACACCGTCTATCTCGACCGCGCTGTCACTCATCTGAAGCGAGACGGCAGAAACATTCCCGACACGCTGCTCAAGCACGTCTCGCCGCTCAGTTGGGAACACATCAACCTGACCGGCATCTACACCTGGGATACTGAGCACCAGATGCCCGAAGGCTTCCGATCGCTTCGCTTGCAAGCCCCAGTCCGGCGAGTAGCATGATGTTCATGATTCGTTCGGCCTTAGCGTACGATTTTGAGCAGCTCTTGTTCTGACCCCCACATGCGCATCGGCCAATCGCTCCAGGCGCCAGCCAGCAGCAGGTGGCGGAGCCCAGGTCGCACCCCGCCCTTCTTCGCTGCAGTGACCAATTTTTGGATATAATTTTTGGTCGCGCCGTCATTGCCACTGACCAATTTCTGGATATAATTTTCGGACACAAACGGATGCCTGATGCCGGATCCTACGTCCGATACCCTCGACCGCATCCATGACCGGATCGCCAAGGCGGCACCGGCCGGGGTGTGGTCCCGCGCCGACTTCCTCGATATCGGGACGCCCAATGCCGTGGAGAAAGCGCTGCAGAGGCTGACCCGGCGGGGCGACATCCGCCGCCCTCACCGTGGCCTCTACGACAAGCCCACAACCAGCAAGCTGACCGGCAAGATGGTGTTTCCGCCGCGCGCCGCGTTCATCGACGCCATCGCCCGGCGCGACAAGCTGCGTGTGCTGGTCGACGGCATGACGGCGGCGAACGATCTCGGCCTGACCACCGCCGTTCCGGCCCGGTCGACGATCCATGCGGACACCTATCCGCGGACGATCGAGATCGAGGCCAACGCCGGCGATCCCAAGGCCGCGCAGCCGGTCATTTACAGGCTGGACTTCAAGCGCATTTCGGCCAAGACCGCATTCTGGGCCGGCCGGCCGGCCATGCGCGTGGTCCAGGCCCTGACGTGGTATCGGGACGAAAAATCGAGCCTCGATGCGGCCGTCAACGGCATCGTGCGGCATCTGTCGCAGGCCCCCAACCGAGGGCAGGTCGCGCAGGACCTGCGCGACAACATCCAGGCGGTGCCAGCATGGATGTACCCCCTGGCGGAGACGATCGCGCGCAAGCTACTTGGCCAGGAAGGCGGGGCTGATGAACCCGATCCCGAGCGGCCGAAGGGGGAGCATGCAAGAGACGTTCATTGAAATCCTCCGCGCGAGCGTCGACGATCGCCGCGCCCTCTTTTCGACCGTCGCCGCCGGGCTCGAGACCCGCGCGGAGAACGTCGAGAAGGACCTCTATGTCTGCTGGGTGCTCGACTTCCTGTTCAACCGCCGGCCACACGATCCCATCGGACTCTATTTCAAGGGTGGCACCAGCCTCAGCAAGGCCTATGGACTGATCCGCCGCTTCTCCGAAGACATCGACATCGGCATCTACAAGGCCGACCTGAAGGTGCCGCTGGAAGCCGACATCGCCGCCCTGCCCTCGCCGACCCAGCAGCAGAAGGCACTGACCGACCGGGTCGACGAAGCGGCGCGGCAGTATATTTCCGGCCCGCTCAGAACCCTGCTGAGCGAGGAGATCACCGTCGTCGAAAGGGAGGCCGGGCAGAAGGGACATTTTTCCCTCAGCTTCGGCTTCGATCCCTACCGGAACAGGGAGGCCCTCGACATCCTGGTGGTCGGCTACAGGAGCGCCTTCGACGCCGGCGACGACTACGTCCAGGCGGCGGTCCGCATCGAGGGCGGCGCGCGGCCCGATCCCGTGCCCGCGGAGCCGCGAACGATCGTTCCCTATGTCGCCTCGGAAATGCCCGAGGACCGCGATCTCACCGTCGGAAGCATCATGACGGTCAAACCCGAGCGGACCTTTTGGGAAAAGGTGCTGATCCTGCACGCCATGACCGAGATGACCGTGAAGCGCCGTCTCGACGCCAGGCCGGACCGCCCGGAACCCAATCTCGATCGCTACTCGCGCCACTATTACGACGTCCATCAGATCTGGACCCATCCAGACTATGGCGTCGCGACCGCCTCGATGCTCGACCTCGCCGAAGCCTCCCGCCAACACAAGATGCTGATGTTTCGCGCGCCGGATCATCGGTACGACCGGGCGGTGCCGGGGACCTATCGTCTTGTCCCCACCCCGGAAATGCGCGCAAAGCTGGCAGCCGACTATGCGCGCATGTCCGCAATGATCTTCGGGACACCGCCCTCCTTCGAGGAGGTGATGGCGAGCATCGAAACGCTCGAACGACACCTCAACTCGCCCTCGGTGTCGCATCCCGATCAGCTGGGCTCGACAGCGCCATGAGGATGTTCGCAACCCGCGTCTGGGGCCTGGGATTTGAACGTCTGCCGATCGCGACCTTCGGATCGGCAGGCCACCTCAACCGTCTCCTCAGGCTTGCCGAACGCGGTGACCGCCTGCTGTTCGTGGGCACGAAGACGGAGCGCACACCAGACTCCCTCCAAGGGCGATTGCTGGGAATGGCGGAGATTGGTTTCGAACCGCTACGCACGCTCGAGATCGCCACCCACGCCGACCTCGATCCCCGCGACTTCGACGAGCGCGGCAACTACAAATTTCCTCATGCGGTCGCACTGACCCGGGCATGGCGCTTTGTGCCGCAGCCGGTGGTGACGGACACGCTGTCCGCCCAGCTGACCATGCTCGCGACGCCGGGCGTGGAGGAGCTTGAGGAGGATGATGTAAGGCGCGTCCTGGCCCTCGCTGCCGAGCCGCTCGTGCTGCCCGAGCTTGCCTCGCTCCAGCGGATGCGACAACTGAACGAGCTTCTTCGGCCGACCACCGGCCCGAGACCCCACGACACAACGTACGGCGTGCAACGCTCCGCTCAGAACGCCGCCGCGACCTACGCTTTGCGGTTCGGCAAGAGGAACATCTTCAAGATCGGCCACGCCGAGGATGTGAAGGTACGTCTCGCCGCCGTGAACCAGCACATCCCCGTCGAGGTGCTCAACGAGCAATGGGCGATTTTCCTGACCCAACCCTGGAAGACCTCCATCGAGGCCTACGAGATGGAGCAGCGCGTCTTGACCCGCATGGAACCGAGCCGGACCGGCTTCGAACGCCTGCAGTGCTCGGAAGCCGAATTGCAATCCGCATGGGCGGCCAGCCTTCTCCCTTGAGACGAGATTCCCCTCGCAATGAACCAACCACCCATCTTCCTTGAGATAGAGCGACAAGCAAAGGTCCGGCGGATCTTCCAATCCGTATTGGAGCCCTGCGGTGTTTGGGATCAGGTCAAAGACGTCGAATTCACCCTCCGACCGGAAGTGATCGTAGAGCCTACGCATAGCAAGGTGCTTTCTGACGCGATCCTCAACCACATGTTTCCGCACGCACCACAGCCAGCGGAACTTTTTCACTACACCAGCATCGATTCACTGAAGGGTATTGCAAAAACCGGGCTCCTGCGCCTCCATTGGGTCCACAAGCGCATTGATCAGGGTGAGCTCGAACCCTTCGCCATCAAGCATCGGCTGAAAGGTTACCTCGATTCATCGGAGAGTGAGCCCTATTTCAAGACCTTGTCCAAGGACCTCTTCTACATTTCGCTGACATGTCCGGGTTGCGGTGACGAATTCGAACTATGGCGCGCCTTTGCGCTGGGCGGCACCAGAGTGCGGTTGAGGCTCTTGGTGAACCCCTCGCGCGCCGAACTGCGGAAGATTCAGTATGAACCACCCGCGGGCACGCTTCTGATGGAACTGAACAGCACGCTTGCAGCCGAGGGTGAGCCACCCTTTGTACCGTGGACGGTGTCGAAGATCGGCGCCTTCTATCTGCCGTCGACGCTTCATCGGGAAGATGAGGTCCGGCTACTCATAAAGCGATACCCGGGAGGCCGAGACGAGACCGAATTTGACGGCCAGAATCGATACTGGCCGCTGCCGATTGGCCAACACAACGATTTCTGCGGCATCCGGCTTCTCGAGATCCAGTGCGGTCCCGCTGCACAGAGGAGAGACGTGCTGTCCGCCATTGCGGGCACGCCGTTTGAGACGACCGTGCCGGTCACCTGCGCGCCTCAGCCGTAAGCTTAGCCAGGCGGGAGCGAGGACAGCCGCCCCTGCTGTAGGCGTCGAAGGAACGTCCGCGCGGTCACCAGCACGACGTGGAGCCGGAACGTGCAGTGATCCTCGTCGGACAGGCCGGGGTGCGATCCATCGGTGTGGAGCATCTTGAAGAGGCCTTCGATATAGCTCCTGCCATCGGCGGTCCATTCCTTCCGGTCGATCGCCAGGAACTCGATGGAGTTGTCCGCCAGCATCTGCCGCATGTTGATGCCCTCCTGCAGCCGGGCCGCTCTCGACGGGTCGATAGAGCGGGCGATGTCGTTGAACAGCCCTTCGAGGAACGTCCGCAGTTGCGCGTTCGCCGCCTCCCAGTCGCCCCGCGTGTGCGCCTCGATCGCCTGATCCAGGTGTCGCAGCGGCACCGTGAACCCGAATCGCTTCAGCAATTCCCGGACCTCGTCGTCGGCCGCCGGCAGATCAACTTCCTCGGGCAAGGCGGCCCGCAGCTTGGGCGGCGCGCGCCATTCGCCCCAGACCACGACGTACCCGTCGCGCGCCAGGCCCCGGAGCAGGTCCCTCTGGCGGATGCTCGACGATGATTGCTCGGCGAGGCTCACCGCCTCGCGGACAAAGGCTTCGGCCAGCGAAAATCTCCCATCGAGGGTTTCCACCGGCACCAAGGCGCGGTCGAGGATGGTTCGACCAAGCCGATCGCACTTCTTTTCGATGCCGAGCGAAGTGTCGTCCGGGATCTCCGCTTCCAGGCCCAGGCGAAGCACCATCTTGTTGATCTGAGTGTGCGACCTGATGGCCTCGGCCAGAAGCTCATTGGCGGCGACAATCGTCGGCCGGGTAAACGGCTGGGCTCTCATAGCGGCTTCAACCCCCCTCCTCGTCTTCCCCATCCTCGGGCCCGAGATCATCGTCGTCGGCCGCTGGCGACGGAAACCCGCCGGCATGCAATTGCGCGGCCTCGAGCAGCCCGGCGTCCTCGAGCGCCTCGATGTCGGGCAGGTCGCGCAGCGTGTCGAGGCCAAAATGGACGAGGAATGCCCGGGTGGTCACATAAGTGTAGGGCGCGCCCGCCTGCGGGCTCCTGGGCCCGGCAACGATGAAGTCGCGCGCACGCAGCTCGGCGATGGTGTCGCGGCTGACCGCCTTGCCGATCATCTCGCTCAGGGCGCCCCGGGTCACCGGCTGATGGTAGGCGATGCAGGCGAGCACGAGCATGCCGGCCTCGGAGAGCGGAACCGGCGCTGGCGCCGAGCCGAACGCCGCGTGGATCGCCTCGGCGTGGCGCGCACGGGTGCGCAGCTGCCAGCCGCCGGCGACAGACACCAGCTCGTAGGGACGCTCACGCAACGCGTCCCGGATGTCCTCGATGACGAGCTCGATGCTGCAGCCCCATCCGACGACGCGGCCGAGCAGCTCCCGATCGACAGGACCTGGCGCGGCGAAGATCACCGCCTCGACCCGCGCGACCCATTCCCGCCAGCGCAGCTCCGGCGGCAGCTCGGCGAGCTCGGTGTCGAGGGTTGCGTCCGCGCGGCGCCGGCGGGCCATGGCTAGAGCCCGTAGAGCCGGAAAGTGGAACGGCCCGAGAGCTCGCGCACGGCGTCGAGCGCTGCGAGCCGCTCGAACAGTCGGCGCGACGCCCAGCGCGACAGCGCCGCCGTCGTCAGCGCGCCCGACACCGCGTCATCGTCCAGCAGCAAGGCGATAGCCTCCCCTGCCCCCTTGGCGCGCAGCTTTGGCGCCACGGCCCCGAGCCGCTCGGCGCGGCGGGCGATCTCGCCGGCGAGCCGGCAGGCCTCCGCGGCGCCGGCGGCCGCGGCAAGACAAAGCGCCGCCTCGCCCCCCTCCCCTCCCGGCCGATAGCGGCGACCACCCGGAGCGGATCGCAGCACGCGCGCGTGGATCTGGGTGGCGAGCACCGGCACCGGGATCGGCCAGCGCATCCGTCGCGCCAGCGTCAGGTCCGCAATCCACCAGGCGAGTGCTTCGGTTCCGGGTGCGGCCGCACTGACTGTGCCGACGGCCGACGCGGTGGCGAGCGGCGCCAGCCGACTGGAGGTGGCGGCCGTCTCGACCGCCTCCGGCAGGGCCTCAAGCGCCGGCGCCCAGGCCAGACCGAGCAGAGTGGCGAGCGAGCGCAGCCCGTCCACGTCGAGCATCGGGGAGCGGGAGGCGAGCCGTCGCCACGCCGCCAGCAAGTTGCCCGCGGGCCCAGGATCGGCGCCAGGCGGGCGCAGATGCCAGGCGTCGCGCAGCGCCCCCGCGTCCTCGCGATGGCCGAGCAGGCGGGCGACGCTCGCCGCCGCGTTCAGGGCCACGCGCTGGCGCCAGGCACCCGCCCAGGGCGGATCGGCGCGGACCAGATTATCCAATGAATTCAATGCTGCGCCGGCCATGTAGGCGGCCTCGACCGGGTCCTCCACGGGCGCGCGCGGGATCGCCCACCCCGGCACGGTCGGAGGCGCATATGCGGGCAAGGACGTTGAATCGGTCGCGGACATCGGCCGGAAGGATAACCGAGCGGTGCGCTTTATTCCATATTTTCCGATTGAAACCGCACCACCTGTCGCCAAATAAGAACATCCGATAATCTTGCATTATCGGTCGTTTTTGACATTATATAGAGAATGCGCGCTGTCGCTCGCATTTCACCGCCGGACAGCCCGCAAAAGGCGCCGCAGGCGTCGTTTTTCGCGTTCATTGAGCGGACTGGGTTCGCGCTTGATTTCCGGACCATGGCGGGGATTGCCAGCTCTAGCGCGCACCCTGACAGAGCCAGGACGCGCCCTATTAACTCACCCCGCTCCAACAAGGCCGATAGCTCGTCGCGTTCGCGTTTTATCGACCTCGCCAGAAGACCGTAGAGGCCGATCGGACGTCGCCGACAGGGCAAAGATCGGAAAACGGCAAATTGCCGCCTACGGGCTCCTGAGTGGCTTTGAGAGGATTCCGGCGTTTTTGGCCTGCTGCCGGTTTTTCGGACACCAGGTTAAGCTAGCATAGCTTTCTCCTCGAACTCGGCGGGGCTCATATAGCCCAGTGTCGAGTGCCGTCGCCGGGGATTGTAGAAGCGCTCGATGTAATCGAACACATCGGCCCTGGCGTCATCCCTCGTCCTGTAGACCTTGCGGGCTGTCCGCTCGGTTTTCAGCGACGAGAAGAAGCTCTCCATCGCAGCATTGTCCCAGACGTTGCCCGACCGGCTCATCGAGCAGGTGATGCCGTGATCCGCCATCAGGCGCTGGAACTGTTCGCTCGTATATTGGCTGCCTTGGTCCGAGTGATGCAGCAGGCTGTCAGGCTTGCCTCTACGCCAGATCGCCATGATGAGGGCGTCGGTGACGAGCTGTGCCGTCATCTCCGCCTTCATCGCCCAGCCAACGACGCGCCTGGAGAACAGGTCGACGACGGCGGCAACGTAGAGCCAACCTTCGGCGGTCCAGATGTAGGTGAAGTCGGCGATCCACTTCTGGTTCGGGGCCGATGCCTCGAAGGCGCGATCGAGAAGGTTGTCCGACACTGCCGCTCGCTCGCCGGTGTCCTTCGGCAGTCCACGACGTCGCGGCCGGGCTCGCAGACCGTTCTCCCGCATGAGCCTCTCGACGCGATGCAAGCCACAGGAGAGCCCCTCCGCCAATACGTCGTGCCAGACGCGGCGGGCGCCATAGGTGCGGTCGCTGCTCTTGAAGCTTCGGTCGATCCGGGCAACGAGCACCTCGTCGTGCCGGGAGCGAGCGCCGGGGCTGCGGTTGAGCCAGGCATGGAAGCCCGAGCGAGAAACATCCAGCGCGTCGCACAGCCATGCCACCGGCCAGATGCTCCGGTGCCTCGCGATGAAAGCGAACCTCATATCGCTTCTCTCGCGAAGAAGGCTGCGGCCTTTTTTAGGATGTCGCGCTCCGCCTTCAGCTTCGCCACTTCCTTGCGCAGCCGGTCGATCTCCTGCTGCTCAGGCTTCATCTGTCCGTGGCCAGGAAACGCATGCTGCGGATCGCCGCTAGCCTCCCGAACCCACTTGCGCAACACGTTCTCATGGAGGTCCAGATCGCGAGCGGCTTGAGCCACCGAAACACCCCGATCCTTTATCAGCCTCACCGCCTCAAGCTTGAACTCGCGGCTGAACTTCCGTCTCTGCATTCCAACTCTCCAGTTCCGTCAAACACCTTATCTCGGTGTCCACGAAACCGGCAGCAGGCCATTTTAAGGGCTCTAGCGGCAAATCAAGCCTCCATCGCCCTTCTCCCGCCCTTCCCTCCCGTCCCGGCGCGATCATGATTGAATTCCAGCGTCTTCCGTGCAGCGCGATGAATCTGATTTGATGAGACGGGCCGCCAAGAGCACGCTGTCTCACGATATCTGAACCCCCAGGCTGGCTTTCGATGGCGCCGACGGCACGCTCGCTTAGAGGGCTGCCTCCACGGACAGCGCAGCATCGATCAGACGCGCACGCAGGCGCTCCTGCTTTCGGCGGGGCAACACTTCTGCTGCGATCCAAGCTGGATGAGCCAGAATTTGACGGGCCAGGCGCTCGTACTCGGCCGAGGAACGCTGCTGCGCCTGAATAGGCGGCGATCGGCTTGGAATCTGCCTATGTCGCGGCGCAGCACGCCGGCTCAGGCGGGCAGCCAATTCCGACAGCGTGCCATCCTTGCGCGGCTCGATGCCGAAAACATCGTCCAGAGCCAGCAAGGTGATGAACCGCCACCGTATCGGCAACCGGCCAAGCGGAGCTTCCGCACCGACGGCATGACTGGCGTCATAGGGACACCGCCAGCCGGCGGCTCCGAGCCAGAGCGCCAGCGCGGGGCGCGCAGCAGCCGGATCGTCGAGAGGCGCCCAGAGCGTCGCGAACGCCCTTTCGTACCGCTCCCGATCATGATCGTCCCGGTCGACACCTACCGTGATCCGCTCCTGGAGGACGAGCGCGACACCGACAAGCGCAGAATCCGGAGACCGCCCGCCCTCGCCTCCCCGCTCGGTGAGGGCCCCTTCGCAATGATTGCAGACGGGCCGGGCGTAACCCGCGCGCATGCGGAAGCCCAGGGACAGAGGCTGATGGCAGCACGTGCAGCGATCGTGAAACAGCCGGCCATGCCGAGGGCAAACGCAGAGTTCAGCAAGCTGCCAGTGGGCTCGCAGATAGGCGTCCCGCCCGGCGGCATGATCGTCATCGAAGCACGCGGCACAAACCGGCGGCGATCCGAGCGACGGCGCCCACTCTGGCCCCTGGCTCGCGTACCAGGGTCGAGGGCGCCGCGGATAGCGTTGGTTCAAGGACAGGCGCCGCAGGCGGTCCGGATCGACACCGCAGGCCGCTGCCCACTCCCCTGTTCGATCTGCCGCTGGCGCACAGTCATCGATCGGCAAAGGCAGTGACGGAGTTTGCCCTGCATTGAAATGGCCTGCCAGTTCCTCGGCCGAAAGACCATAACGGCACGCCACCCGCGCGAGCCATGATGACAGCAATTCGTCGCGAAAAGGCCGTGGTGCGACCGGCAAACGGCTCACCACCCTCACCGTGTCGCCGCCTGCGGCGCCCGCCGGCGCGCCGATTGCGTCATCGACACCAGCGGCAGCACCAAATCATCACCGAAGCTCAGCAGATCGAGCCGTTCCCGTCCCGATCGGACGGCCTCCTCGGCCGCCGTCTCGATCAGCCTGAAAATCCGAGCCGTAACACCGCTGGTAAGCATGTGGATCCGTGCTCGGACCGCGTCGCTTTCGAGATCCGACGGAGCTCGCAGCGGCAGGATGCCGGCCAGGCTCTTCAAGAGCCGTGCAAAGGCGTGATCATTCTTCCAGGGCTTGAGATGGAACGCTTCGAAGCGCTCGGCGAGCTGGGCGTCGGTGAGCAAGGCCTGACGCGCCAGATCCGTACCGGCGCAGACAAGCGGCACTCTCAGGTCGTTTGCGAGAAACCGCAACGCATTCAGAAAAATCCGTTGTTGCCGATAGGTCCCCGCCAGCATGCCGTTCACCTCATCGAGCACGATCAACTTGGCGCCGACCGTGCGCAGCAGCGAGCGGCAGATGTCCTTTTCCCGGGCAAGCGCCCCGCCCACGAGCGCAGGAGCCTGCAGGCTGGCCAGCAATTCGCGGTAGAGATCCCGCTCGACCGGTTCCGAGGGCACCTGCGCCACGACGACCGGCCGGTTGGTGACGCCGGTCGACTGACACAAGGTCGCCGGATTTGCGCGTTCGAACTTGCGAACGATCTTGGTTTTGCCCATGCCGGTGTCGCCGTAGATCAGCAGGCACGGCATGCGGTCGCGCGGCGGATAGGCCAGCAAGGCCTCCAGACGGGCCAGCACTGCGGCCGCTTGGTCGAAGCCAATCCAGCGATCGGCCTTAATCCAGGCGATACGCTCTTCATCGGGGAGCGCGGCATAGCGGCGGTAGCGAGCGTCGAGGTGCTCGTAGGCCCCCTCCCCTCTCACGACCATTCCTCAACGGGAAAGATGGGCACCTTGCTCCAGTCGATCGGTCGATCGTCCTCGGCTTGCCCTGGCTCGGCCGGCGCCGGGGAGGTGCGCGTTGCAGCGGCGCCGAGCGCGCGGTCGCGCTTTTCGGCCAGCTGACGTGCCGCTTTGGTGCGCCTGGCGGCCTCATCAACCAATGCTCGTTGAGCCTCGATGGTCTCGAAGATCAATTGCTCGTCGACAAGCGCAAGACCGCGCTCCCGCAGGGCGGTCCGGGCGCGGCGGTGCTCGCCCAGCGTAATCGGCGGTCGTCGCAAATCGGCAAAGCGGATCGGCCAGCGCGTGCCATCCGGAGCTCTTGCGAAGATTTGCGAGAGATCGCGTGGATCGTAAGCCACGCGCAAGGGCCGATCGAGCCGCCCGGCCCAGATGCTCAGGATGTCATCCCAGTAGCGGAGGCCGAACAGATGGATGCCGTCGCGTCGGACCTGCCGGTCAACGGAAGGCAGGAAATCGATCATGAAACCGGCGAGGTCATGGGGCTGACGCACGGGCCTGACACGGCGGCCCAAGGTTTCACACCAGGCCGCCAGCGGCGGAATTCCCAAGCCTCCATGCCGATCAGCATGGTAGCGCGTGATCTCAAGCGCCATCCACTGCTCGAGCTCATCCAGCGTCATCATCGCATTGGCGGCTGAGTCATAGTCGCCGCGCTCGTCGATATCGCTGAAGGTCGTGCCCGGCAGAAGGTGGACGGCACCCATCATCGTGCCGATGAGCCGTTCGATATGGCCGCCGTAATGGGGCGTCGCGACCGGTCGGTGGATGAGGTCGATGCCATATTCCTCAGCGCCGCGCCGCAGGGCGAGCGACCGAAACTCCTTGGCGTTATCGACATGGATCGCATCCGGGAAACCGCAGGTCGGCCAATCCGCATCGATGCCCAGTCCAGCAAGCCATGGCTCTTTCGGCTGCACGAGGTGCTGAATTGCGAGCGCGACCGAGACCGCTGACGGCGCTTCGAGCGTCAGATAGAAGCCCGCGACCATGCGGCTCGCAACGTCTTTGGCGAGCGTCAACCACGGCCTTTGCAAGGGCCGTCGGTGCTCACGATCAACGACGATGACGTCGACCAGCGTATGATCGATCTGGACCACCGCAAATGCTTGCCCGGCTTCGTATTGCCCAGGAACCGGCCGAAAGCGGTCCCGCGCCGCCTTCGGGCCCTCCCGCGCGATGGTGAGTTCGGCAGGATCGAGCACAGTGATCCGTGCGTTGACGGTATGCCAGGACGGCGCCCGCAGGCCGCGTACACGGCAGAGCCTGCAGATTTCCTTGTGCAGCTGATTGATGCTCGGCTTCTGGCGCGTCTTGTAGAAGTCCTGCAGCGCCTCGGCGACCACCGTTTCGGTCTCATCCGGCAGTCGGCGGCTGCCTTGTCGCGTGCCCGCGGGGCGCGGCAGCAGCGAGCTCGCGACGGGAAGCTCGCGATAGGCCCTGATCAACTCATAGAGGCGGGTTCTTCTGACGCCGAGCTCATGGCAGGCGCGGAGGAAGTCGGACCGGCCGGGACGGTCGAGCGATACCAATCGCCGGATCACGGCCTCCCGAGCAACCGCCTCGCTCCAGGCAGCGTCGTCGACCGTGTTCTTGTCCGGCGTAGGAACCACAGCGACCTCGCTGCGAAGTTCGTCCGCCCGAGAACGCGATTCGTGCCAGATCAATGATTTGCCGGCCGCCAATGAAATGCGAACGACACGCGCTGTCGCTCGGCCGAGATGGCTGGAAAGGCCCGGTCACCCGTCGTTTTTCGCCTCCCCTCTTCCCGGATCGGCGGATTCCTCGCCCTAATTGAGTGGACCGCTCCGCCTGGATCGACGGATCATTGCCGCTGCCGAAGCCGTGAAGGCGCGCGCCGGACGCAAAATCAGCCTCCTCGTGCCAAAGGGGCACCGCGCCGGCGTCCCAAAACCCCTGAAATCACCTGTTTTCCGCTCAGAGCTCCACAGGCGGTCGTTCCGGCCCCTCTTGGCACTCGGACCCATCTACGATGCCCAATCGGTCTCTATGGCCGTCTGGCGAGGTCGATAAAACACGTCTGCAAAGGTTCGTTTGCTCAAATCTGCATTGATTGTACAAAGGGCCTGGAATCGCCCCTGGAAACGCCATGGCCCGCCCCGCCTTCTCCCCTCCCCGGCCGGCTCGTCGCCTGATCGGCTATGCGCGGGTCTCGACCGACGAGCAGGCGACCGATGCCCAGGTCGACGAGCTGCGCGCGGCCGGCTGCCAGATCATCCACCAGGAGCACGGTTCCGGTGCCTCGCGGGCCCGGCCGGTGCTGGCCAGGCTGATGCGCGAGATCGGCGCCGGCGACGTACTGGTGGTGGTGCGGCTCGACCGTCTCGCCCGCTCGGTCAGTCTGCTCCATTTTGGAGCGCCTGCGCTTGGAGGCGTTGCGGAGGAGCCCATCGAGGATTTGATGCATTCGTTCGGAAAATGGGACGAACGCCGATAGAAAGATTGGCCGCGTCGGAGTGACTGGCCTGACGCTAGGATGAGATCCCCTCTGGGTTCCACTTCCTCGCCAACGCTCTATCCATCAGCGCGCGCAGCGTACGGCGCTGCACTTGCAGATGTTGATCATGAACAGCGAACCATTCCTTGCTGGTCAGGATGGCCTGGGCGAGCGCCAGATAGTCCGCATCCGATTGGCCCGGGGTTTTCGCGCACGAGGAAACCGCCACCGGCGCGGATCGCTCCTTCACCCGCGGGCGCGGCTCCCCGGTCCAAGCCACCATCTGGTCCAGTGTGAAGGCCAAGCGACCTCTCACTGAGGATCGCCCGAGGTCCAGCAATGCCGCGACGCCGAGCAGCGTCACCATCCGCCAGCCGATCGGCGCCGTTGCCAGCGGCTCGGTGGGATCGACCCGCGCTTGTGCCGTCGGCGTCAGACGAAGATCCGGCACGACATCTGCCACGAACGGTGTGCGACGCCCGGTACGCGGCCGCGGTGACTTCCACAGCACCCGGGCGACATAGATCACCCGATCCCGGACCGCAGACTGATCGTCGAGCGCCGCCGCCACGAGCGCCGACACGGTGGCAAAGAACTCCGCGGAGCCGGCGCGCTGCTTCTGCGGCACCGTTCGGGCGATCCTGCCGCATCGGATACAGGCGAGCCGGGCCGCCATCTCGTGGACAACGAAGCGAAAACCGGAGCTGTCGAGACAGTGCGGACAGGCTTCGTCGAGAACGCGACAATGGTACTCGCAGACCATGGTCTCGACCAAGGCCCATGTCCGGCGGATATGATGGTCACGGCCGGCGGCGGCATCGTCATCAAGACAGGCCAAACAGACCGGCCGCCGGAAAGCACCGGCCACTCTCCCCTCCCCCCAGACATACCAGCTGCGCGACCGTAGCCGTGAGGAGAGCGCGAAGGCCTGCACGCGCTCTTCCGGAAGCCGGCATGCCGCCGCCCAAGCCTGCCCCATCTCGGCCGAGGGCGCGAAGTCCCGCTCAGTGAACCCACAGCAGCGGTCGTCCCGGAGAACGCCAAGCCACCTGGAGAGGTCATCGTGGATGAGGTCATAGCGACATGCGACGCGACCTTGCCAAGACGACAGCAGCTCATCGTCTTCCGGCCTCGGCGCGAAGGGAAGCTCGCGCCGCACTCTCATCGGCCGGCCCGCGGCTGAAGGCGCGCCTCGACCTTGCGCGTCATCGCGACGAGCGGCAGCACCAGTTCCTCGGTCTGGAAACTGTCCACGGTAATGCATTCGGCGCCGGAGCGGATCGCCTCGACCGCAACCGTCTCGATCAGGCGGAAGATCCGCACCGTGACGCCATCGGTGAGATCGAGCACGCGCGTACGGATCGCCGGCGCCGCCAGGTTCGAGGGCCGGCGCAGCGGCAGGATCGTCGCCAGGCTCGCCAGCAACTGCGCGAGGCGGGCGTCGTTCTTCCAGTGCCGCAGATGGAAGGCTTCGAACCGCTCTGCCAGCTGCGGATCGGTCAACAGCGCCTGGCGCGCAAGGTCCGTCCCCGCGCAAACCAGAGGAATCCTGAGATCGTTGGCCAGAAACCGGATGGCGCTCAGAAAAATCCGCTGTTGCCGGAAGCTTCCGGCGAGCATGGCGTGGATCTCATCGATGATCAGCATGCGGGCGCCCATGCTGCGCAGCAGCCGGCGGCAGACCTCCTTCTGCCGGTGGGTCGCCCCGTCCGCAGGCCCGGGCGCTCCGAGCGCCGTGAGCAGTTCGCTGTAGATGTCCCGTTCGATCGGCTCGGCCGGCATCTGCATGGCGACCACCGGCATGGAGGTCACGCCCGTGCCCCGGTCGAAACTGGCGGGATGGTCGCGCAGGAACTTGCGGATGATCTTGGTCTTGCCCATGCCGGTGTCGCCATAGATCAGCAGGCACGGCATGCGGTCGCGAGGCGGATAGACCAGAAGGTCCTCGAGACGTCCGAGCGCGGCCCGCGCCTGATCGAGGTCGAGCCACCGATCCGCTCGGATCCAGGCGATCCGCTCCGCATCCGTCAGACCGGCCTGGTGGCGGTAGGCCGGCAGGAGGTGGGCGTAGTCGGTCATGACCATTCCTCGACCGCCAGAACGGACAACGTCTCCGGCTCTTCCTTCGGACCAGGCGTGACGACCTCCGCCACGGCGCCCTGATCCGCGGCGTTGAGCGATCTCGCCCGCCGCGCGACCTGGCGGCGTGCGGATTTCGTGATCGATGCAGAGGTCTCCAGCAGCTCGCGCTGGGCCTCGACCGTGTCGAAGATCAGTTGCTCATCGGTGAGCCGTACGCCACGCTGCCTCAAGGCCGCCTGGGCCAGCCGGTGCTCGCCGAGCGTGATGCGGGGGCGGCGCAGATCGGCATACCGGATCGGCCAATGGGCGCCGTCAGGGCCCTCAACGAACACACAGGACAGGTCGCGTGGATCGTATTTGACCCGCAGCTGTCGATCAAGCCGGCCTGCCCAGGGGCTCAGAACGTCATCCCAGTAGCGCAGGCCGAAGATGTGCACGCCATCCCGACGGATGCTGCGCTCCTCGAACGGCAGGAAGTCGTAGAGGAACTGCTGTTCGTCATGCGGGTGCCGGAACGGCGCGCGGCAACGATCGAGAGCCTCCCGCCAGGCGGCGTTCGGAGGCATCTGCAGGCTGCTGTGGACCTCGTTGTGGTAACGGCCGACGATTTCGAGCGTCAGCCAGCGTTCGAGCTCTTCGATCGTCATGACGGCGTGACGCTCGGGATCGTAGTCGCCGCGTTCTGAAATGGAGCTGAAGGTGGTGCCCGGGAGCATATGGACCGCTCCCATCATGGTGCCAATCAGCCGCTCGATGTGGCCGCCATAGTGCGGGGTCGCCACAAGCCGGTGGACCAGCGAGATGCCGTACTCGGCGGCTCCACGGGCCAGCGCCCGGGCGCGGAATTCGCGCGCAGTGTCGACATGGATGATGTCCGGCAGGCCCGACACAGGCCAATCGAGCTGGATGCCACGCGCGAGGAGCCACTCCGCCTTCGGCATTACCGCATGATGTATGGCCAGGGCGACCGATGCCGAGGATGGAGCCTTGAGGCTCAGATAAAAGCCCACCACGATGCGGCTTGCCACGTCGATCGCGAGCGTCAGCCATGGCCGCTGGATCGGCAGGCGGTAGATCGTGTCCACCACGAAGAGATCGACGCGCGTGTGATCGATCTGGACGATCTGGAGCGCGTGATCGGCACGGTATTCCTCCGGAACCGGTCTGAGCCGATCTCTTGCGGCCTTGTTGCCTTCACGCTGACGGACAAGCTTGAAGCGATCGATCTGCCCGACACGGGCTCGAACGGCTTTCCAGGGCGGAATGTCCAGCCCGCGTTCACGACAAATATGCCGGATGTGGTCATGAAGCGTGCTGACGGACGCCTTTTGCCGGGTGAGATACTTGTCGCGGATCCCCTCCTCGATGACCGCCTCGACCTCGACCGAGACGCCGGGCTCCTTTCTTCGGGCCAGGCCGCGCCGCGGCGAGCGAAGTCGTCACCGGCGCGTTGCGGTACTGTTCGATCAGCGCGTACAGCCGGCTGCGGCGCAATCCGAGGATACGGCACGCCGTCGCCACATCGACCGGCGATAGTTGGCCGGCGTTGATCAGAGGCCGGATGACCGCCTCCCGAGCGACCGCGACCTGCCATCTGGCGTCATCGATCGCGAGCTTGTCCGGGTCGCGCGGCACGTGTCGACCTCCGCACTCGCCTTGATCCAGCGATCAGGGCTAAGATTCCAACGAACAAGGCTGAATCCACCGAATTAGGGTGAGCCGAACATGTTAAAAATCAATCAAATGGAATCCGGGAAAAAGAGCAGTGCGACACCGAGGAAGCGGCCCAAAATTGCCCCTTGGAAGGCCGGATTTCGCGTCGTTGACCCGTCAGAAATCGCGCCTATATAGCTAGACAGTCTAGCCAGGAACACGCAGATATGGAATGGCCGCTGCAGGACGCCAAGAACCAGTTCTCCCGGGTCGTACAGAAGGCACGCAGCGAAGGTCCACAGATCGTCACGCTGCGCGGCGAGCGCGCCGCCGTCGTGCTGTCAGTCGCCGACTACGATGCGCTGCGCGCCGGCCGGCCGAGCCTGGTCGACGATCTGCTTTCCGGCCCTGCCTGGGATGACGAGCTCGCCGAGGCCGTTGCCACCCGCGCGACCACAGCGAGCCGCGATGTGGCGCTCTGATGTACCTCGTCGACACCAACATCATCTCCGAGGCCCGGCGCGGCTCACCACAGGCGACGTCCTGGCTGCGCGGCGTGGATCCGCTCAGCGTCCATCTCAGCACCCTGACGCTCGGCGAGATCATGCGCGGCATCGCGCTGAAGCAGAGATCCGACCCGAAGACGGCCGGCCACCTCGCCGAGTGGCTGCGCAAGATCCGCTACGATCATGCCGAGCGTATCCTTCCGGTCACCGACCCGATTTCGGTCGAGTGGGGGCGGATCGCCGGGATCCGGCCGAGTGGCGACATCGACGGGCTGATCGCCGCGACGGCGATCGTCCACGACCTGATCCTCGTCACCCGCAATGTCGCGGACTTCGAGGATACCGGCGCGTCGGTCGTCAACCCCTGGGAGACCGCGCGCTGATGCAGGTGATTGCCGAACATCGCCACATCCCGCGAGCACCGCTACTCCTTGGGAATGAGGCCGCGTTCGATAAAGTGCCCGTACATCTGGGGGTACGGCATCGAGGCCGCGATCGCAGGGTCCATCTGCTTCAGAACCACCGGCTCGCTTTGCGGGCCGGGCCAGAGTTGGATCCGATAGTGGTCATCGTCCAGCTCGCCGTCCCCTTCCTCAATTTCCCTCAAGCCGCCGTAGGAAACGCGGACCCGATAGGTGCCGGGCTCGAGGTCGAAGCGCTTCGCCTCCTTGAACTCGGAGACCCCGTCGCTGCCGAGACGCAAGCCGTCGGTGCCGACGCGGATCGCAGCTTCGGCAACGTGCTCCCAGCCGTCGAAATCCTCGGATGGCTCGTGCTCGGAGATCTCGACGGTGAACGGGACGTCCCACTCCCGCGCCGTGAAGATCGTCAGGGCACCGCCGCGAGAGCCGAGCATGCGCAGGCTTTCGGCAGGGGTCAGCTCGGCCGGCAACGCGCCCACTTCGGGCGCTTCGCCCACGAGGGAGACGAGGGAGAACTCGGCGTCGAACGCCAAATCATATCGGCGCGTCTCCATGTTGCGTCCCTCCCGCAAGCGGATCAGATCATCTCGGCCCGCCACCACTAACAGTTGCGCGCCACGGAGGTAAATTGATGACCGCAGACCCAGGCGGGGACGACAACCGGATCGACGGGGACTCCCCCTCCCCTCTCCCGGCTGTTTCGGACATAGTGTCGTCGTCCGCACTGCCGGCTCATCTCGAGAGGCTCGCCGACCGCGCCCGCGACTATGTCGATGCCGCGAGCTCGGCCAACACCCGCAAGGCTTACGGTTCCGATTGGCGGCACTTCTCGGGGTGGTGCCGGCGCCAGGGGCTCGAGATGTTCCCGCCCTCCCCTCAGGTCGTCGGCCTCTACATCACCGCCTGCGCCTCCGGTGCCGCCACGGCCGACCGCAAGCCGAACGCCGTGGCGACGATCGAACGGCGCTTGTCGGCCCTGGCGTGGAACTACACGCAGCGCGGCACGCCGCTCGACCGGACCGATCGACACATCGCGACCGTGCTCGCGGGCATCCGCAACACCCATGCCGCCCCGCCCCGCCAGAAGGAGGCGGTTCTGCCCGAAAACGTCATCGCCATGCTGGAGACGCTCGATCGCGCGTCGCTACGTGGCCTGCGCGACCGCGCCATGCTGTTGCTGGGTTTCGCCGGTGGCCTGCGCCGATCCGAGGTCGTCGGCCTCGACCTCCATCGCGACGACACCGAGGATGGTGGCGGATGGATCGAGATCCTCAAGAAGGGCATGATCGTCACGCTGCGCGGCAAGAACGGTTGGCGCGAGGTCGAGATTGGTCGCGGCTCGTCGGACGCGACCTGCCCCGTGGTGGCACTCGAAACCTGGCTGAAGCTGGCGAAGATTGGCCACGGCCCCCTCTTTCGGCGCGTGACCAGCCAAGGCAAGAACGTCGGCCCGGACAGGCTGACCGACAAGCAGGTCGCTCGGCTGGTCAAGCGGACCGCGCTCGCCGCCGGGGTCCGGGCCGACCTCACCGAGGGCGAGCGAGAGCAGAAATTCGCTGGCCATTCGTTGCGCGCCGGTCTCGCCTCTTCGGCCGAAGTTGACGAGCGTTACGTCCAGAAGCAGCTCGGTCACGCGAGTGCGGAAATGACCCGCCGCTACCAACGCCGGCGTGACCGCTTCCGGGTGAACCTCACCAAGGCCGCCGGCCTCTGATCCCGCCCTTCCCGCTCAGGAATTCAGCGGCGGCCGTCCGGAGAGCTCCGGCGAAGCACTTGCCTTGCTCATCACGTCGCCGATCGCAATACGCAGTTCGTCCTGGGCGTCGTTCGCGCCAATATTCGCGGTGAAGGCCGCCAACGCCGCCAGTTTGAGCGCGGCAACCATGGTGGCTTCGCTTCCCACGTCTCCTGGCATTCCCGGGTTCAGATTGTCTTTCAGAACGGCCATCGCCGAATGCGTCAGGGTACGGCCGAGTTGATCGATCAAGCTGCCGAATTTATCGATCTCGACATCACTTTGTGACCGGCTTGGGCGTTCGACCGGAGGGGCGTTCTTCACCGCGAGCGTCACCTCTCCGACTGCAGCGTCGACCAGGCCGACCAGCTCGCCCGCGCGGGCGTCCAGCTCGTCCCACGGAATGCACCTCGTTCCGAGCCCGTGCTGCGCGCGGAACTCCTCGGGTGTGTTGGATCTGATGCTGGCGTGAACGGTCAAACCCGAGCGATCATCCCCAAAGATCGTCATGATCCGAACGCGAGCCGGGCGATCGCCAAGGCGGCGCAATTGCTCGGCGCGATCCAAGGCCGCCGCGATCGCGGCGCCAACCGATGTTGCACTTCCGCTCAAATCGCCCTCCCCTTTCGCATTCGCCTGAAAAGCCTAGCTGAGTCGTGTCCGCTGATAGAGTCATTCCCACCCACGGCCTGGATCCTTCGGCCGCTTTTCCAGAAGCTTCCGGAGCTCGGGGCTCGCCAGGCCGCCGCCAGTACCACCCTGTTGTCGCGGCCCGCTTGGCTCGTCGGCGGTTTCCGGCCGTGCCGCCGGCGGTTTCGAGGCATCGAGCTTCGCGCGCAGCAACGCCATGACCATCGGCCAGGTCGAGAATTTGCCGGCCCGGGCCCGCTCCGTCAGGCTGCGCAGGTAGCCGCCGGCGCTGTTGATCTGGTCGGCGCGCTGATACATCGCCGCCAGCGTGATCCCGGCCTGCTGCTCGCCAAGGACCTCGCGGGCCTCCCGCCAGGCGCTCGGACTGATCCCCAGCATCGGCCGGGCAAGCTCCGCGGCGGCCAGGAAATCGCGCCAGTGGCGGATTTGACCGCCCTGGGCCAGCTCACGCAGGTTCGAGCAGGCGTCCAGCACGATCCCCAATGGCAGGTCACGCTTCGGCAGGCTCCGGAGCTTGTCGTTTTCCTCGACGTTGCCGTCCGCTTCTTTCTTATCCCGAAAGCCATTTTCAGATTCAGATAGGGAGTCTGGATTTGAATTCTGTATGTGGCGACCAGAATGGGACTCATTGGCGTCCATATTTTGGGAATCTGCGAATGATTCCAGCACGTCACGGATATCCCGCCAGAGCGCCTCGAGTTCCTCGCAGACGCTCTCCACGATCTGTCGTGGGGCCGAACGTGGTAAACGGTTCATTACCGCCTGATAGCTCTGCTGCACCCTGCCCCAATTGCCCGGCACGCTTTCCTCGATGCCGGTGTCGATCATCTTGACGATATCCCGGCGCAGGAGCGTCAGCCTCTCCTTGGCGACGCGGAAGGCCCGCTTCTCGGCCTGCACGGCTTCCGCCAGGTCCTTGAACTCGGCTGCGCGCGCGACGATCGGCGAGAGATCGAAGCCGAACGCCTGCTCGATCTGACCTCCGCGCCCCTTACGGGCGTAGCGCTTCCCGTTCGGGCTATCCCTTCGAATGATCAGCCCGCACTCGACGAGGACCGCGAGATGCCGGCGAAGGCTCGTCGGCGGCATGCCGTTGGCGCGCGCCATCAGCTGCTCGTTCGACGGCCACACGACGATATCGCTATCGCCGGTGAGCGCGGTCTCCTGATGGAACGACAACAGGGCACTCAGGATCGCAAGCGCGCGATCCGTTGCTCCGACGAGGTCACGGGCCTCGCGGATATGTTGGAAGGTCTGCCACTTATGGACGACGGCGTCCTTCGGCGCCGTGCGTGCCTTCACCTGGCTTGCAATTTGGCCAAGTGTCATCGTTCGGCGCCCGAAGGGCGTCGTCGCAATGTATTCCGTCATGGTTCTGCCCTTCAGCTTTTAGGCAAAGCGAAAGCGCTCACCAAAACGGCGCCCAATCTCCTCTCGGAGACTCTTGACTGTGATTCGCGGAAGTGAGATTCTCGTTGTCGCCAAACGAACGAGAGAGGCTTCCGGGACGCTGTTTCGGGGGCCTTTCTTTTTACCGCATGCTACCTCTTCGTTTGTTGCACCTGTCCGGTGAGGCCGAGGCCGTCACCCTCCCAACGCATCGCTCAACCTTGTCAGCTGACAAGGTTTTCGCTCCACGCCGAAATCATCCTCCGCCCTCGCGGGCAAAAAATCGCTCCAAAAGCGCCGGCAGCTCCTCCTCGACGAAGTCGCTGAACGCCGGCGCATACTCCGTCGCGACCGCAAGCTTGATATCGCCCATGGAGAAGGTCGCCTTTCCGACAACCTGTCCTGATGGGGCTTTCATCTCGACGTGGGTCCGCGTTCGGCTCGCAGGCTTCTTCAGCGCAGCGAGAGCGTGCTTGAACCTTTCATCCGATGGCTGTCCGGAAACCTTGTCAGCTGACAAGGTTTCGCGCACCCGAGCCAGCGCCGACGGATCTTCACCAAGGGCCGACGCCAGCGAGATCCACCGTGGCCGGCCGACCTTCGGCGCGCGGCCGATCGCCTCGATCACGTCCACGGGAATCGCACGGCAAACGGATCTCATGCGCGCCAATTCAGGATCATCAATCGACAACGCCGCCCGGATATCCCGTGCCTTGATGCCAGCCCCATCCATTCGCCACGCGAACAGCGCGCGCTCGATCCAGCTCAGGTCTTGCCGCGCGGCATTCTCTATGCCTTGCGCCACGACAAGCTCGCTGTCCGACAATGACAGAATCGTCGCTTTGACTTTGATGCCAAGCTGCGATGCCGCCCGCCAACGGCGATGCCCATAGACAACCTGGTAGCGCCCTTCGGAGACAGGATGCCGTCGAACCTGAATCGGGAGCTTTTGGCCCTCGTCCTGGATCAGCTTCTTTAGAGCCTCGAACGGGGTCTCGTCGTCATCGGGTAGCCTGTCCGGAAACGGCGATGGATCGATCAAGTTTGGATCGAGTTCAGAGCCTCCACCGGCCTCGACAAGCGCACGCAAATTGTCGCGCTCTTCTCGCAGCTCCGTCAACGATCGCTGTGTTGCACCAATTACGCCCGCGCCAACGCGCGCGACCGGTTGCACCGGCGGCGTCGACGGATCCTTCGGTCCAGACGGAGCTGGAGCTTCCGCGTCCGGCTGCGAGAAGGCTCCAAAGTTCGCGAGAATCGACTTGCCTGCGGGACGTTTCGCCATCAGCTCCGCCCCCAGCTTTGCTTGATAAGACCGAGGATCTGGTCGTTGACGGCGTCGATCGACTCACGGGCACGCTTCGCGGTCGTTGCCGAGATGTTGCCGGATTCAAGTTCATAGAGCGTGCGCTTCGCCAAGCCGGCGGTTTCGATCGCCGCGCTCTCAATGGCCGTCGACGTCAGCACATCCTCGGTGAAGAGATGGCGCAGCATCGAGACAACATGGACCTGTGAATGATCCATGGGATCGTGCCTCGTGACGACATAGCGCAGGAAGTCCTGCCTCATCGTCGCGCCGGCATCCCGAACAACCGAAATCAGATCGCCCATCATGAGAAGGAACTGGCTCATCGACATGACGTCGAGCATCGCAGGATGGACGGTGACGAGAAGGCCCGTCGCGGCGTAAATCGCGCCGAGCGTCAGAAAGCCGAGGGAAGGGGGGGTGTCCAAAATGACGACGTCATACCGATCCTCAACGTCCGCCAAGGCGAGACGCAACCGCTCGAAAAAGATGCTGTCATCGCCGTCCCGCCGCTGCTGCGACAGAAACCGGGGCGTCTCATGCTCATACTCCATGACCTCGATATTCCCCGGGATCAGATCGATACCGGTGAAGTACGTTGGCCTGATTATCTCAGAGATTGGCCGGCGCTCCTTGTCGTATCTCAGAGCCGCATAAATCGTCTCATTTTGCCGAACGTCCATTTCCGGCTGCGCGCCGAACATTGCGGAGAGCGACGCTTGGGGATCGAGATCAATCGCCAGAACGCGATAGCCGTGCAGCGCCAGGTAGTGCGCTAGATGCGCACTCGTTGTCGTCTTGGCGCTGCCACCCTTGAAATTCGCGACCGCCAGAATTTGTAGGTGTTCGCCCTCGCGGCGATGCGGCAAGAATCTCAAGGCCTCCGCCGGGCGCTGGGCAGCAAAAAGTTCCCGAAGCTCGTTGATCTGCGCCAGCGTATAGACGCGATGATTGTTTTCCAGGCGGGCAGGGACCGGACCTTTTCCCTCGTTCGACATAAGCTTCAAGGTCGACTCCGGAATGGACGTCAGCCGAGACACCTCGTGGATCATGAAGGTTCTGAGGCTCTTCTGTGCGTCCGGCGGGTACATCTGCTGGCGCCGCGCCTGCAGGTGCTCCGAGAGCAAGCCAGCGTGCCGAACGATCTTGTCGGCGGGGTCTTCGCTCTGCATGCTGATTGCGGCTTGCACAGCCATTGTCGATTCCAGTCCTTATTGTCGGCCTAAGTGCGACTTATCGGCCTTTGCCCGACAACAGCTAGGCCACGATTCTGCGGATGCGTCCAGCGCTTTAAGGTTAACGGCTCGTTAACGCGAGACCTCGTCGGCCTTCCATTCCTGCCACTTTATCGCATTGAATCAGTTATTTAGCCGACCGCACAGCTCCGGCGCCAAGTGTAGCGACTAGTAAATCTATTAGTGCTGGAAATCCGATTTCGGACGTTTCTCGGCCTCGATTTCCTCGTTCTTGGCGCGACTCAGCGCAGCTTCCGTCGAGTGGCACTCATAATTTCGCTAGTCGCGGCCATCAGCGCAAACGTGCCTCCTGTCTCCGAACACACTCGAATCGGAGCAATACTGATGCGGGCACTGGCTATTCCTGCCGATACGCATAATGACTTTGCTGATCTCGTCGATTCCATGCATCGACTTCGTGCCCGTGTCTTCAAGGATCGGTTGGGCTGGACGGTCGACGTGCGGGACGGCCGCGAAAGCGACCAGTTCGACGGCTTCTCGCCGACCTACATCGTCGCGCTATCCTCCCGGTCGCAGATCGTCGGCTGCGCGAGGCTGCTGCCGGCGACCGGCCCGACCATGATGGACGTGCTCTTCCCGGACCTCGGGGCCTCTGGCCTCTACAAGCCAAACGCCTTCATGATCGAGAGTTCCCGCTTTTGCGTCGACACGGCGCTCGACGAGGGAAGGGCAGGGGGATCGCTCCACGACGCCACACTGACCATGTTCGCCGCGATCATCGAATGGGCGATGGTGAGTGGTTATCGCGAAATCGTCACCGGCACCGACCTGCGCATCGAACGCATCCTCAACCGCGCCGGCTGGCCGATGAAGCGGCTAGGCGAGCCACGCAGGATCGGCGAGACGACTGCCGTCGCGGGCGTCTTGCCCGCCGACCGACGCAGCTTCGAGCGAGTCCGGCCCGCTTCCTATTACTCGACCTTCTGCCCGCAACTGCGCGCAGCCTGAGCGAGGAGGACGGTCATGGCCCAGCTTCGTTCCCATCCGCGCCTGGTCCGCAAACTTCAGGAGGCGCTTGGCGATCAGCTCTGCATCGCCCTCGATGACGCGACCGTCGTCGAGATCATGCTCAACCCCGACGGGCGCCTCTTCATCGAGCGCCTCGGCCATGGCGTCGCGCCTGCCGGGCAGATGAACGCCGCCGCCGCCGAGATCGTGATCGGCAGCGTGGCCCATGCGCTGCATTCCGAGGCCGACGAGGATCGCCCGATCGTATCGGGCGAGCTGCCGATCGGCGGCCACCGCTTCGAGGGTCTTCTGCCGCCGGTCGTCGCGGCGCCGGCCTTCACCATCCGGCGTCGCGCCTCGCGGCTCATTCCGCTCGACGACTACGTTGCGGCGAAGATCATGACGGAGCATCAGGCCTGCGTGATCCGCAATGCGATCACCTCGCGGATGAACATCGTCATCTCCGGCGGCACCGGCTCGGGCAAGACAACGCTCGCCAATGCGGTCATCGCCGAGGTCGTCGAATCGGCGCCGGACGATCGCATCCTGATCCTGGAGGACACGGCGGAGATCCAGTGCGCGGCGGAGAATGTGGTCGCCCTGCACACCAGCGACGCGATCGACATGGGTCGGCTGCTGAAAAGCACCATGCGCTTGCGTCCCGATCGCATTGTCGTCGGGGAGGTCCGCGACGGCGCCGCGCTCACGCTGCTGAAGGCCTGGAATACGGGCCATCCGGGCGGTGTGACGACAATCCATTCCAACACGGCGGAATCCGCGCTGAGGCGCCTCGAGCAGCTCACCGCCGAGGCCAGCCAGCAGCCGATGCACGAAGTCATCGGCGAGGCCGTCGACCTCATCGTCTCGATCGAACGCACGCCGAAGGGCCGCGTCGTCCGCGATGTCCTGCACGTCGAGAGCTTCGTCAATGGCCACTACCGCACCGAATCCTATTCCCCGAAGGAGGAACGCCATGTCGCGTGAACGTCTGTGCACGCTTGCGCTCGCGGCACTGGCGCTCGCGCTGGTGCTTGCCGAGCCTGCCTTCGCCTCGGGCGGCGGCAGCCTGCCATGGGAAGGCCCGCTGCAGCAGATCCAGCAGTCGATCACCGGGCCGGTCGCCGGCTTCATCGCCTTGGCCGCGGTCGCCGTAGCCGGTGGCATGCTGATCTTCGGCGGCGAGCTCAACGATTTCGCGCGGCGCCTCATGTATGTCGTGCTGGTCGCAGGCATCCTTCTCGGAGCCACCCAGATCGTTGCGCTGTTCGGCGCGAGCGGTGCCTCGATCGGCGACGTCGCGTCCTCACGCTTGATCGAGCGGGCAGGGGAGGGCGGTCGTGGCTGAACCGGGATCGACCCTCGACCGTTCGCGCATCCATCGGGCGCTGTCGCGCCCGAACCTTCTCCTCGGCGCCGACCGCGAGCTCGTGCTGCTGACAGGCCTCGCCGCGGCGATCCTGATCTTCGTCGTGCTGACTCCTTATTCTGCACTGTTCGGGGTCGCGGTCTGGGTCGTGGTGGTGGCGGCGCTCCGGATGATGGCCAAGGCCGACCCGATGATGCGGCGCGTCTATGCCCGCCATGTCGGCTATCGGCCCTACTACCGCCCCACGTCGACGCCCTGGCGGCGATTCTGAGGCCCGGTCATGGTGGCATTGCGCTCCTTCCGCCATTCGGGCCCGTCCTTCTCCGATCTGGTGCCGTATGCCGCGCTCGTGGCGAACGGCGTCATCCTGCTCAAGGATGGGTCGCTCATGGCAGGCTGGTATTTTGCCGGGCCTGACTCCGAGAGCTCGACGGATGCAGAGCGCAACGAGGTGTCCCGGCAGATCAACGCGATCCTGTCGCGGCTCGGCACCGGCTGGATGATCCAGGTCGAGGCGGTGCGGGTTGCCACGTCGGACTATCCGGCGCGCGAGGAGTGCCATTTTCCCGATGCGGTCACCCGCGCGATCGACGACGAGCGGCGCGCGCGTTTTCAGGAGGGCAGGGGTCATTTCGAGAGCCGCCACGCGCTCATCCTGACCTGGCGACCGCCCGAGCGCCGGCGTTCCGGACTTGCCCGCTATGTATATTCCGACAGCGAAAGCCGTGCCGCGCGCTATGCCGACACCGTCCTCGACAGCTTCCTGACCTCGATCCGCGAGGTCGAGCAATATCTCGGAAATGTGCTGTCGATCCGCCGCATGGTGACGCGCTCGGTCGAGGAGCGAGGCGGCTTCCAGTCCGCGCGCTATGACGAGCTGTTCCAGTTCATCCGCTTCTGCATCACCGGCGAGAACCACCCCATCCGGCTTCCCGAGATCCCGATGTATCTCGACTGGCTGGCGACGGCCGAGTTCAGCCACGGCCTCACGCCGATGGTCGACAGCCACTACCTCGCGATTGTCGGCATTGACGGACTGCCCGCGGAGAGCTGGCCCGGCATTCTCAATTCGCTCGACCTGATGCCGCTCACCTATCGCTGGTCGTCGCGCTTCATCTTCCTCGATGACCAGGAGGCCCGCGCGCGGCTCGAGCGGACCCGCAGGAAGTGGCAACAGAAGGTCAGGCCGTTCTTCGACCAGCTCTTCCAGACGCAGTCGCGCTCCGTCGACCAGGACGCCTTGGCGATGGTCGCGGAAACCGAAGATGCGATCGCACAGGCTTCGTCGCAGCTCGTCGCCTATGGCTACTACACGCCGGTGATCGTGCTGTTCGACGACAGCGAGGCCCGGCTGCGCGAGAAGGCGGAAGCCGTCCGCCGGCTCGTCCAGGCCGAGGGCTTCGGCGCCCGGATCGAAACCATCAACGCGACGGAGGCATTTCTCGGCAGCCTGCCGGGCAACTGGTACGCGAACATTCGCGAGCCGCTGATCAACACCCGCAACCTCGCCGACCTGATCCCGCTCAATTCCGTGTGGTCGGGCGCGCCGACGGCGCCATGCCCCTACTATCCACCTGGCTCCCCGCCGCTCATGCTGGTGGCGAGCGGCTCGACGCCATTTCGCTTGAACCTCCACGTCGACGATGTCGGACATACCTTGATCTTCGGCCCGACGGGCTCGGGCAAGTCGACGCTGCTGGCACTGATCGCCGCGCAATTCCGTCGCTATGCCCAGGCGCAGATCTTCGCCTTCGACAAGGGCCGCTCCATGCTGCCGGTCACATTGGCCGCCGGCGGCGATCACTACGAGATCGGCGAGAACGACGGCGAGGGCTCCCCGACGCTCGCCTTCTGCCCGCTCTCCGAGCTCGGCACGGACGGCGACCGCGCCTGGGCGTCCGAATGGCTAGAGACGCTGGTTGCGCTGCAGGGCGTGACGATCACGCCCGATCATCGCAATGCCATCTCGCGCCAGATCGCCCTGATGGCGTCGGCGAATGGCCGCTCGCTCTCCGATTTCGTGTCAGGGGTGCAGATGAGGGAGATCAAGGAAGCGCTGCATCACTACACGGTCGACGGCCCGATGGGTCAGCTGCTGGATGCCGAAAGCGACGGGCTGGCGCTGCGCTCCTTTCAGACCTTCGAGATCGAGCAGCTGATGAACATGGGCGAGCGCAGCCTCGTGCCCGTCCTGCTTTATCTGTTCCGCCGGATCGAGAAGCGGCTGACTGGCGCGCCGAGCCTCATCGTGCTCGACGAGGCGTGGCTGATGCTCGGTCACCAGACCTTCAGGGACAAGATCCGCGAATGGCTGAAAGTGCTGCGCAAGGCCAACTGCGCGGTCATCCTGGCGACGCAATCAATCTCGGATGCCGAGCGCTCCGGTATCATCGACGTGCTGAAGGAATCCTGCCCGACCAAGATATGCCTGCCGAACGGCGCGGCGCGCGAGCCCGGCACGCGCGAATTCTACGAGCGCATCGGCTTCAACGAGCGCCAGATCGAGATCGTCGCGACCGCGCTCCCGAAACGGGAATACTACGTCGCTTCGCCCGAAGGCCGGCGCCTGTTCGACATGGCGCTCGGTCCGGTCGCGCTCTCCTTCGCCGGCGCCTCCGGCAAGGAAGACCTCAAGCAGATTGCCGCGCTGAAGGCCGCGCATGGCGACGGCTGGCCGGCGCACTGGCTCCAACAGAGAGGAATAGGCGATGCGGAAGCCCTTCTTCACCAAAGCTAGTCTTGCCGCGTCGATGGCCCTCGTGGCGACGATGGCTCATGTCTCGCCAGCCCTCTCGGGATCGGCGACCGGCGGAGCCACCGAATGGACGCAGCTCCTGAACAACGGCGAGCTCGTGACGATGGTGAGTAAGTCAACCGAGCAGATCAACAATCAAGTCACCCAGATCACCCAACTCGCGGAGCAGATCCAGAACCAGCTCCGCATATACGAGAACATGTTGCAGAACACCGCCCAGCTGCCGAACCAGATCTGGGGGCAGGTGGAGAACGATCTCAACCGGCTGCGCAGCCTTGCCGCTCAAGGGCAGGGTATCGCCTTCTCGATGAGCAATGCCGATGACGTGTTGAAGCAGCGCTTCCAGAGCTATGCCGACTTCAAGACCAACCTCCCCAACGGAGCGACCTTCACCTCGACCTATCAGAACTGGTCGACGACCAACCGCGACACGATCGCCGGCACGCTGAAGGCGGCAGGCCTCACCGCCGAGCAGTTCTCCTCGGAAGAATCGACCATGAGCTCGCTGCGCACGATGTCGCAATCGGCCGACGGGCAGATGAAGGCGCTCCAGGTCGGCCACCAGATCGCCGCCCAGCAAGTCGCGCAATTCCAGAAGCTGCGCGGCCTCGTATCCCAGCAGACGACGATGATGGGGACCTGGCTCCAGTCCGAGCAGGCCGACAAGGATCTCGCGCAGGTCCGGCGTGAGCAGTTCTTCAACGCGACGACGCCAGGCGTCCGTGGCGGGCAGACGATGGAGCCGCGCTGGTGAGCCGGCCGGCCGTCATGGCAGCGCTGGCGGCGGTCCTCGCGCTCGTCGGCCTCACGGTGATCTGGTTCGCCGTCGCGCCCCAGCCTGACACCGCGCCGCCCTCGGCACAGGAGCAGCGCCAGCGCGCCGAGGATTTCCTCGGTGGCGATCCCAATCGTCCGGTGCGCGGCGGCCAGGAGATGAAACCGAGATGGTAGTCACCCGTCCGTCCCGTGCGCTCGAGATCAGCTTCATCATCATTGCCCTCGTCCTGCTCGCCAGCGCGCCGGCGCTCGCCCAGCAGGGCAGCGTGCTGACCACGCTCGAGAACCAGGTCTCGACGGCCGCCAAGGGCTGGGAGACGACGGTGATGAACGCCGCCCGCTCCCTGTTCTGGATTCTCGCGGGCATCGAGGTCGGCATCGCCGCGGTGTGGCTCGCCCTGCAGGCAGCCTCACTCGATGCGTGGTTCGCCGAGCTCGTGCGCAGGATCATGTTCATCGGCCTGTTCGCCTTCATCCTCGACAGGGGACCGAGCTTCGCCAAGGCGGTCGTCGACAGCCTGTTTCAGATCGGCGCCAATGGCGGCTCGGCCTCGCCGGCGAACATCTTCGACGCCGGCATCCGTGTGGCCTCGAAGATGTCGGAGCAGGCGAAGTTCGGCCTCTTTGAAGACAATGCACTCGCCATTGCCGCTGTCTTCGCCATGGTCATCGTCGTCATCGCCTTCAGCCTTGTCGCGGCGATCTTCATTGCGGTGATGGTCGAGATGTATGTCGGCTTGCTCGCCGGCATGATCATGCTCGGCCTCGGAGGTTCGTCCTTCACCAAGGACTTCGCCGTCCGCTACCTCGTCTATGCCTTCTCGGTCGGCATGAAGCTGATGGCGCTGGTCATGATCGCGCGCATCGGCTCGGAAGTGCTGCTCGGGCTCGCCGAAGCGCCGACGGCCACGTCCGATCAATTCATCACGACGCTCGCCATCGCCGGCATCTCCGTGGTCGTGTTCATCATCGCCATGTATGTGCCGCCGATCGTCCAGGGCGTCGTGCAGGGCGCCTCAATCTCCGGCGGCATGGAAGCGATCCGCCATGGCGGCCAGGCCGCGACCTTCGCAGCTGGCGGCGCCTTCCTCGGGGCGAGCGCCGCAATGTCCGGCGCGTCCGCGGCGAGGAGCGCCCGAGCTGGTGGCTCCTCGATGGCGGGAGCGGCGTTGCGCGGCATGGCGGCCGGCATCGGCAATGCCGGATGGGCGGCCGGATCGGCGGCCAAGGAGAAGGCGATCGCTTCGCCGGGCGCCTATGCCGGATCCTTGCTCGGCTTGGCCAACGCCAAGCTCGATCAGTCGCGGCAGAAATCGCCGCCACCGCCACCGCCACCGCCACCGCCACCGCCGATTCAGGACAAGTGAGGGGAGACGCGCTTCAGCATGGCCGCCAGTCCGCCCGACAATCCCTATATCGCCGCCCGCCAGGAATGGAACGAGCGCTATGGCTCCTATGTGAAGGCGGCGGCCGCGTGGCGTCTCGTCGGCATCACCGGCATGCTGATGGCCGTGGTCGGCTTCAGCTACGCGCTTTATCAGAGCACGCAGGTCAAGCTCGTTCCCTACATCGTCGAGGTCGACCGGCTCGGCACCGCGGTGACGGCCGGCTTTCCGCAGCAGATCGAATATGCTGACCCGCGCGTCGTGCGCGCGACGCTCGGCACCTTCGTCTCGAACTTCCGCAGCGTGACGCCCGACGCGGTGGTCCAGAAGCAATACATCGACCGCACCTACGCGCTGCTGCGCACCTCCGATCCGGCGACCGAGAAGATCAACGCCTGGTTCCGCGGCAATTCCCCCTTCGAGAAGGCGAGGAACGCGACGGTGGCGATCGAGGTCAACAACGTCGTGCCGCTCTCGAACCAGAGCTACCAGATCGACTGGACCGAATACGAGCGCGATCGGAAGGGCAAGGAGACCGCCGTGCGCCGCTTCCGCGGCATCGCGACCGTGACTCTGACCCCGCCGCAGGACGAGGGCGTCATCCGCCTCAACCCGATCGGTCTCTATCTGCGGGACTTCGAATGGACCGCCCAGCTGTGAAAGGCCCGCACATTCCGATGACCAGAGAAGGAACGATTATTGCCGCCATGCTGCTCGCGCTGTCGGCCGTCATGGCGATGGGTTTCGTCGCAGCGCCGGCCGCCGCCCAGGGCATGAGTGCGAACGAGGCCCGCGGCACCAACATTTCCGGACAGTGGCGCGGTTCGCGCGGGCTGGTCACCAGAGGGGCGGACGGAAAGGTGATCTTCCTCTATGGCGAGATCCAGCCCTCGGTCGTGTGCTCGCCCCTGCAGGTCTGCGATATCGAGCTGCAGGCCGGCGAGGTGGTGCGTGATGTGCTCGTCGGCGACACGGTGCGCTGGAAGGTCGAGCCGGCGACGTCCGGAGCCGTGGGCGGTCAGGCGATCCATCTGATCGTCAAGCCGGCCGAGCCGGGGCTTGTCACCTCGATGGTGGTGACGACGTCGCGGCGCACCTACCACATCCAGCTCAAATCGCATCAGAGCCAGTACATGGCGCGCATCGGCTTCGAATATCCCGAGGACGTGTCGACCCGCCTTTCCGACATCAACGCGAGGCTCGAGGCAAGCACCATCCCGGGCGCCGGCGTGCCGGCCGAGCAGCTGAACTTCCAATACAGCGTCAGCGGCAATGCTGGCTGGCGGCCGACCCGCGTCTATTCGGATGGCCAGAAGACCTACATCCAGTTTCCGCGCTCGATGTCCGGACAGGACGCCCCGGTGCTCTTCGTCGTCTCCGGTGGCCAGGACCGCATCGTCAACTACCGCATGAAGGGGAACATGATGGTGGTCGACTACAACGTCGATCGCGCCGTGCTCGTCTCCGGCGTCGGCTGGAACCAGGACAAGATCACCATCAGCAGGGGAGGGTAGGTGATGCCCCCGCGACACCTCGTCCCCCGCCTCCTTGTCGTCACCCTGGCCGCCGCGCTGCTCGCCGGCTGCCAGACCTTCGGAACCGAAGGCCTCGTGGCCAGCTCCGCGCCGCAGGAGATTTCAGGTCCCGCCGCTAGCGCCATCGCCGGCGACATGGTCAGCCGCCTGGCCGAACATGTCAGACCCGGAGCCGGGACGATTCTGTTGAAACCGGACGGCTCCCCGTTTGGCGGTGCGCTGGAAGCCTCGCTGAAGACCTGGGGCTATGCCGTGGTCAGCGATCAGAAGGCCGAAGGCGAGAAGCTCATCCCGCTCGCCTATGTGATCGGCGGCTATGACGGCCAGGTGCTCGCGCGCCTCTCGACGGGCTCGCTCGATCTTGGCCGCGCCTACACCGCGACCGCGGCCGGCGCGACGCCAACGAGTCCGCTTTCGGTCATGCAGCGCGGGTGAGGGGAGGGGAGCATGGTTCAATCCCTCAAGCTCGGCGGCGACGCCGCAGAACCGAGGATCCGGCGGATCAATCGCCTGCCGATCGTCATCGCGATCGTTCTGGTCGTCGCCTTTCTCGCCGTGATCATTTACGGGCTGAGCTCGCGCGGACTGTATTTCTCGCGCAACCCGTCGATCGAGCAGGCCGGCGGCGCTCCGGCGTCCACCTATGCCGACCAATTGAAGCGTGGCGTCTCGGACGGGATCATCGGCGATCCCGCGGAGGCGCCAGTGTTTCAGCCGACGCCGCCGGAGCGGACAGAGCCGGCGGCAGCGCCGAAGCCCGCTGTCGTGCAGCCTGAACGCCAGACCGAAGGCGAGCCTGAGGCCGTATGGCGCGCGCGCCTCAAGCGAGAGGCGGACGAGCAGTATTATCGCGAGCTCCAGCGACAGCGCATGGCGCGGATGCAGGCCAACGACACGGCCTATGACTCGCCGCTGGCCATCAATGTCGACAAGGTGCGCAGCAACGCGCGGAGCGATCCCGGCGCCGCGCAACCTGCCGGCGCCACCGGCACGGCAACCGGCGCTGCCGCTGACCTCTATGGCGCAGCGCTGCGCGCTGGCCTCACCGGCCAGAACCTCGACCCGAACGCCCAGCGCACCAAGGAGGACTTCTTCAACGCCGACATCAAGGAGCTCGGCTACCTTCCAAACCAGGTCGTACCGCAGCGCTCGCTCTACGAGCTCAAGCGCGGGTCAGTGATCCCGGCGACGCTCGTCACCGGCATCAACTCCGATCTTCCCGGACGCATCACGGCGCAGGTCAGCCAGAACGTCTACGACAGCGCGACCGGGCACCGCCTGCTCATCCCGCAGGGAACGAAGCTGTTCGGACGCTATGACAGCAAGGTCTCGTTCGGCCAGTCGCGCGTGCTCGTGGTGTGGACCGACATCATCTTCCCAAACGGATCGACATTGCAGATCGGCGGCATGGCCGGCACCGATGCCGAGGGCTATGGCGGCTTCAATGACAAGGTGAACAACCACTATCTGAAGACGTTCGGGTCCGCGATCCTGCTCGCCGTCATTGGCGCCGGTATGGACATGGCGATCCCGCAAAACAACAACCCGTTCGACAACGGGAACAGCGCCGAGGACGCCGCGCGGCGGAATTTTGCTGAAACCTTCGGTCGGGTTGCCGAGCGCACAATCAATCGCAATCTCGACGTCCAGCCGACCCTGGAGATTCGCCCAGGCTACAAGTTCAACGTCCTCGTCGATCAGGACATCATATTCCCGGGATCTATCGTGGATGAGTACAGAAAGGACTTGTAGAGTGGCGGTGCGGCCCGATTGGAAGAGCGCAATCCTATTCCCCGCGACTTCAGCTGCATGTTTCTGTTCAAGGCCGGGGGGCCTGGCCCAGCCGATGGCTGTCGCCGCGAAGCTCCAGCTCACCTGAGCAGGCTGCCAGCGTCAGTCCGCTGGCACCAGCGGGACGTGCCCCAGTACGTTAAGGAGCGTCGAAAGGAGCGTCTGCTGGGCATGCATGTCGAGCATCGCACTCACATACGCGATGCGGTCGGGACCGACTGTGTCGCAACCGGAAACGGGCGGCGCTTTGCGCCATTCCTCATATTTTGCCTCGGCCGCGTCACGAAGGCGCCGATGCGTCCGGATCGCCTGAATCGTGATCTGTTCGAGGTCCCGCTTCGGGAGATGCTCGGTCAGGCCGACGACCGGCCTTAGCGTTACCTTGTGCCCCGGCTGCACAGCGCAGTTCGTATCGTTTCCCATCCGTCTTCTTCTTCAAAGGAAGTCCGCGGTGCGCCCCCGCAAACGTCAATCCCTGATCCCAAGCCGGGGGTTAGAAAACCGCGACTAGACGGTCCCTATGACCTTTAGCACCGGAGCACCTGGACATGCGTCACAGGCCCCCGGCCACGATGGTCAGAGGATCCGGCGCCGTAACAGCCGACGCCAGCCGCTAGTCGAGGGCTTTCTAAGGCCCCGGGCAGCGCGTACTGCCCTGGCGGCCCTTATAGAGAGGAGATGCCTCAATCGCTAGAGGGAAGCAGTGGCGCTGCTGCGCGAGGACTGGACCGTGCGGCACGACTTCCTGACGATCGATCTGATTCCGTTCCTGAACAGCACGAGCGAGCGCCTCTCCGACCTCGCGGCCGCCCGCGAGATGGTTGTGTCGTCGCCTGACATACTTGGCGGGACGCCGGTGTTCCGTGGCACCCGCGTTCCGGTCTACGACGTCGCCGGATCGACTACTGCCGGTCATCCGGTGGATCGCATTCTGGAGGCCTATCCGCGCTTCGATGCCGAGAAGGTCCGCCCCACGACGATCTATGCGGAGGCCAATCCCTGCGCGGGCGGCCGCGCGCGAGCGACAGCCTTCCCGAGGGCTCCGTCGTCATCACCGATCGCCGCGTTCCTCGCCTCAGGACGGCGAGATGAAATTCCTGATCGATGGGTGCCTCAGTCCGGAGTTCGTCAGGTCTGCCTGAACGGTCCGCCCGGCATCGACCTCGGCCTCCAGTCCTGGCTGGTCACAGTCTTTCAATCGCGAAATGGCCGGTCATGTCCTGACGTCGGCCATGGGAACATCAGTCAATAACGACCACCGGATGGCCCCGGTGCTGCGGCAGGCCGGGAAAGCGGGAATAGCAGATCCGATGGTTGGCAGCCCCGTTGGGCCGACGCGCGCCGTAGACGCTTTCCATGCTGAAAAATGTCTGTCCGTGAGGGTCGGTTGCAAAACCGCTGTATCCATTCTGGATGAACCGGTGGACAATGCCCTCTGTCCTATCGACGTTGATGTAGCAGAGCTTGGCGCACTCTGTGACGAGTTCGTCGGCAGAGGGCCTCGCGGACGGGTTGTAATCAAGGCAGCGCTCGACGATCGCCTGAAGTTCGGATGCAAGAGGCCTGAATTGTGAGTTCGCGGTCATAAACGCTGGCCAGGGCGCCCGCGTGCGATTCTTGACATTGACGGCTGCATCGAGAAAGACGCCGAATGGATAATCGCCTGCGAGAATGCGAAACATCAAAGCGCCGAGGGACCAGATGTCGGCCTCTTTGCCGGGATTCTCACCCTTCCGACGGAACATCATTTCGGGCGCCATATAGGGCAACGCCCCTTTGATCGTGCCAGAGGTCGATCGCGTCAGATCCCCGCCGTCTTGCGCAGCCAGGGCGAACACTTCTTCGGTTAGGGTAGCAATTCCGAAGTCCGTGATCTTCAGCTCGTGCAGATTGACGCCCATCTCGACGATGATGTTGCTGGGCTTCAGATCACGGTGGACGACACCGGCGTGGTGAGACGCGGCCACACCCTTCGCCAGATGGCTCAGGACGCGTGCTCCCAAGTGCGGATCGACAGCCCCGAACCGTACAAGCTTTTCCTCTAAAGTTTGCCCTTCGACATATTCTTCGACCAGATACGGCAGATCACCTTCTTCGAAATAGTCATAGGTCTTGGCGACGTTATGATGATTGACGCGGGCCGCGATAACGGCGCTTTGGCTGAAGCGCTTCACCTGTTGACCCGGCTGCGGCGTCTTTACCGCGACATCGATGTCCAACAATGTGTCGCGCGCAAGATAAACGTCCTGCATGCCGCCGCGGCCGATGTGCCGGACAACTTTATAGCGGCCGGAGACTACATCGCTCGGTTTCATGGCATCACCTCAGGCATCGATACATCGAATGTCACGAACCGCCGTGCTTGGCCCGCGTTGCCAAACGTTATGACGCAGCAGCCCGGAACGACATGGCCGACTCTTGCAGGGGTATTGTTGAGAAAGACGGCACCTGTCGCGCTGATCACGACGAACTCTGTGCCGTTGTATTCGATACCGATAGAGCCAACTGGGCCGGCGTTCACATTGATCTTGCGATTCTTGCGATCGAGGTGGTGCGTCGTTCCGCCGAAGACAACGAGGGCGCGATGCTGATTTTCAAGAAGTTGCTGCTGCAGAACGAACTGCACCTCGGCCATGCTCGGCCTGTTGGCCGGACTATGGGCAAGACAACGATGCACGAGCGAAATCGTCGGCGCAGACAGGCCCGGCAAACCCACTGAGAGCGCCGGTAGAGAGATCGGCTGCGGCGGCTGTTGCGCGAGCTCTGTCGGGGCATCCGTGCTCAGCAGGGCCAAGGCTGTGGCGCCAAACGCGTAGGCGTCGATCGACGCGTCGAAACTGATCGTCTTGCCGCCCCAGAGCTCGGGCGCCATGAAGACGGGCGTTCCGATGATACTTCTGGTCTTTGCAGCGTCCGACGATCGTGCCAACCCGAAATCGATGATCTTGATGACCCCTTCCTTGTCCAGGCGAATATTGTTCGGCTTGATGTCTCGGTGGATGACGCCGGCTTCATGAATATCGCGTAGCCCGCAGGCAATTTGCCACAGGGTGTGAATGTATTTGCGGTTCGGCTTGTACGAACCGATTTCGAGATTCGCCCCGTCAATGTACTCCAGAACGATCGCGGTTTCGGGCTGGCGTCTGTCGGACAGTTGGACGACGTCATACAGCTGAACGAAGTGCTTCGAGCGCAGCTTCGCGAGAGCCTTCTGCTCGTCGAGCAATCTGCGCTGCTCTATTCCTTGTTGGAGGCGCTTGATGATGACGGGGCGGTTTAGCAGGCTGCTGAAAAAGGCGCTTTTCAACAGCGTGTTGGCGTGATTCCGTCCTCTGGTGAGGACGGAGTGGTTCGATGCGCGGAACGGACGAAAGAGCGGGATCGCTGTTCAGCTACGTCGACTTGGAGAGCCGGATCCCACCGAAGCACCCGCTGCGGGCGATCCGCGCGATCGTGAACGAGGCGCTTTCGACGCTCGATGCCGACTTCGCCGGGCTCTATTCGCGGATCGGCCGTCCCTCGATCCCGCCCGAGCAACTGCTCCGGGCGATGCTGCTGCAACTGTTCTACGCGATCCGCTCGGAGCGGCTTCTGGTCGAACGGCTCGACTTCGATCTGTCGTTCCGCTGGTTCGTCGGGCTCGGCATCGACGATCGCGTCTGGGACGCCTCGACCTTCTCGAAGAACCGCGACCGTCTGCTCGACGGTGACGTCGCCGTCGCGCTGCTCGCCGCCATCCTCGATCGGCCGCAGGTGAAACGGCTTCTCTCGACGGAGCACTTCTCGGTCGACGGCACGCTGATCGAGGCCTGGGCGTCGATGAAGAGCTTCCGCCCGAAGGACGTCGACGACGGACAGGATCCGCCGACGGGCAGCGGCTCGACCGGAGAGCACAAGCCCGGCCGCAACGGTGAAGTCGACTTCCACGGCGAGAAGCGGTCGAACGCGACGCATGCCTCGACCACCGATCCCGACGCGATGCTCTACCGCAAGAGCCCCGGCGCCGGCGCGGTGCTCTGCTACATGGGCCACGTCCTGATGGAGAACCGCAACGGCCTCGTCGTCGATGCCGAGACCACCCGCGTCTCCGGTCACGCCGAGCGGATGGCGGCGGTCGAGATGATCAAGGGCGTCACTTCGGCGTCGGGCAAGCGGCACGTCACGGTCGGGGCCGATCGCGGCTTCGACACGCGGGACTTCGTCGAAGACCTCCGGGAACTCGGTGCGACGCCGCACGTCGCCCAGAACACCGCCGGTCGACGATCGGCGATCGACGGCAGGACGACACGACACCCGGGCTACGCGGCGAGCATCAGGGTGAGGAAGCGGATCGAAGAGGTGTTCGGTTGGATCAAGGGCTCGGCCGGGCAGAGGAAGACGAAGGTCCGAGGGCTCGCCAAGGTGCGCTTCGCCTTCACCTTCGCGGCCGCCGCCTACAACCTCGTCCGGCTCCCCAAACTCATGGCGGCATGAACGAGGACGAGAGGCGGTCGGACACTCCGATCCCCCGGCCGAGACGGCATCGAAGAGGATCCGCGACAGGTACGAAACCGCTCCGCAGAGGCCTATTTCATCACCCTGTTAGATGCGTGTCTACGCATTCTATGATTTCGCCCATGCCACCGGCGGCTGTCCCTCCCGTGGGCGCATACCTACCGGCTATCGTCATCGCTGTCCCTTGCGTCCGTGGATTTTTCAATCTGGATTTCGAGTTGAACGTCGTCCTTCGGAGGCCTGATGCCCTGCCCCGTCTTTTTTGACGGCCGACGTCCGCCCTTACGCTCCTTCCGGTATCCGCCCGGCTTTTCGACATTCATTGCGGGCGGGTTGGCCTCCGGGGCGGCAACGGCCAGGGGCCGTGGCGTTTCGCTGATCTCGCGGACCCAAGTGACCGCCATCGTGCCGAACGGGTCCCACAGTTGGACGCCCCCGTCTTGGCCTCTTGCACTCGGCATTGACAGCGCCTGTAAATCGACAAGCGCCATGGAGGCGTTGTCATGACCGCCACACCAACGCGCCAGGGCCGACAATCTGTCGGCCGCAGCCTTTGAGTCCGGTGCGTGGAAGAGAACGCTGGCGAGTGTATCTGCGTCGATGTAGTGGATCCCATCCGTCGTGAGGGCCAGTTCGATGGCGCCTGATGGAACGGTCCTGATATGCGGGCGCATGCCTGCGCCCATCCCGACGAACTGAAGAAGTTCGCGACCGGTACCGCCGACAGCTTCTTCGAGGGAATCGTCCACTGTCAGGCGTTCAACCTTCGCACCCTTGCCGCACGCATAAATTCGGCTATCGCCGAGATTGATGATTACGGGGGATGCTCCTGCGTCGAAGAGCACAGCTGAGAACGTGGCCCCTCCTCGCCCGCCGGCGAACGCATAGACCGCGTCATTGGCATGGGCGATAGCGGCGACCGCGCGTCGCTCCAATCCTTGGTGCCTGTGACGCACCAAGGCGTAGAAGAACGACGATATCGCCAAGGTGGCACATTTCGCGCCATCCCTCATCCCGCCCATGCCATCGGCGACCACAACCGCGACAACGGGCTGGCTGCTGTGCTTCGCGCTAAGGCGCAGGGCCGCGACCCGATCCTGATTTTCCTCTCGCTGCAGACCGATGTCGCTGGCGAGGATGGCCGGAAAATCGAAGCATTGGTTCTGGGCCCGCTCGGGAACAGGTCTGGACAACCAGGTTGCCACCGTTTCCTGAAAAGCGTCGCCGCGACTGGCTGATGGCGAGTCCGAACTGCTCTGCGTCATCTAGTCGACTCGTCTCCCGCGCTTGGCGTTGAGGTCATCTTGGCAAGCATACGATGAAGCACACCGGTGTCGTGCCATGGCCGACGGCTCAGGCGAGGACCTTGAGCCCATGTTTTTGGACGACGGTGAGCAGCTTGAGCGCCATCCCACTGGGTCGTTTGGCACCGGTCTCCCACTTCTCGACCGTGCTCTCACTCGTGTTCAGATACCGGGCAAACACCGGCTGGCTGACATTGTTTGCCTCGCGGAGCTGCTTGATTTGCGCGGGCTCTATTTCGGCAGGAATGACCAGGTGGCGAGCGTCGAAGTCGCGCATCGTAGCCTTATCGAACGCGCCGACCTTGTGAAGCATTGCCGCAGACGAGTGGATCGCCTCGGAAATATCGCTCTTGAACCTACTTTTCGTTGCCATGACAAATCTCCGTCAGATCCTTGTCTTCCAGAAGCTGCGCAACCTGCTTTTCGTCCAGCATGGCGTAGCTCTTTGCGAGGGCGCGGAAGTCCTCTAGTTCGTCGTTCTCAATGTTGGCCCGATCCTTCTTCGCGAATAAATATTCGTAAATCCAATATCGGCCGCCCTTCGCAAGGATGATGCTCCGGTGCATGTTCTTGTTCAGGCGTTTCTTGAAGACACCACCACCCAGGTCATCGGCCTGGCCTTTTATAACGTCCTGAATCGCCTCGCACAGTTCGTCATCTTTGATGCGGGCCTTACGCGCCGCCTTGGAAAACCAAGCGGTCTTGAACGCCCGCGTGGTTTCTACAGCATCGCTCATGTGCTCATGTAGCACCTGGTGCTATGGATTTCAAGGGAACAGGCACGCCCCGGCCGCATTCTTGACGTTGCAGAATCGAGTCTGAACTGCCGCTGGACCTCGGAGTGCGCGAGAAGCCTCTCGGCGATATGGAATATCCGCCGATTCCTGCGATACCGCAGAGGGCGATCCGAGGGCTCACCCTTTCCATTTGTGTCGCCTCTCAGTGATCGGAGGTTGCGCTTCCGGGATATCGTGACAGTCTGACCCCGGCGACCGCAGGCCCAACGACAAGAACCCGCTATCGCTCTTCAGCTGGCGTGCGGCCCCTTGAGCTCAACGAGGCACTTGCGGAACCAGTGGCTCAGCATGTCGTCCTGACCATAGGCGGGTGGCCAGGAGAATTCATCAATCGGACTTCGGCCGGCTGCCGCCGATACCGGACAAATCGATGCGGATGCCCGCATTGTTCGGATCGACAGGTTCTGGGCGAGCCGGTCCCGCGGTTTCGGCCGTGGCCGCTTCGTTCCGATCCGCGTCCGCCGGCGCCGGGACGGCGAGTTTCACGTCGCCGGGATCGGGTTCGCTGAACACCGCCTTGCCCTCGAAATTCCCGGTCTTCCAGGCATCGATCGCATCTTCGAACGCCTCGTCGACGGCGTTGCCGTACCATTTGGTGACGATCCGATAGACCTTGGCGAAGAGCTTCGTGCCCATGCGGATATTGGCACAGGCGTCGACCAGATCAGGCTTCAGCTCCGAGACGTCGGTCACGCCGAGCCCGGCCGGGTATTGCGTGATGCCGACACGCACGACGGCCTTGCCGACATGCTGGCGGACGACTGCCATGGCATCCTCCGCCGTACCCGGCCGCGGAACGAGCACGACGCGGTTCCCGGACCGAACGGTGACCGCCAGCGGATCCGGCGAGCCCGCCGACGCGATGAACTTCTCGACGATCGCCGGCTTGAGGCCGGGATCGGCGCATTGCTGGATGAGGGCGGCGTCGACCATGGGAACTCCCTGTTCATCGGTTGAATGCGGTGACGAGCGGAACGTCGAACAGCCGCGCCCAGGCGATCGTGCTGGCGTTCTGGATGTCGATGATCGAGGTGCCGACGGTCCACCAGCCATTGCCGGTGGCGACGATCGCGTCCGGCCGATGCAGCATCGACTGCAGGATGGGCCAGACGACGAGCTGCTCGTAGCAGATCAGCGGCGCGATCCGCCGGCCGGCGAGTTCGACGGTCGGGTTGGCGAAGAGATGCGCCCTGGCCCCTCCATCCTGTCCCAGCCAGCGCCGCCACGGCTGCCACATGGAGACCGGAACCGGCATGCGCTCGCGATAGAGGATGCCGGCGTCCCGCGCCGAGATCGCGACCAGGACGTTGTCGTAGCCCTGCGGATCGATGACGGCCGCACCGGCGATCACGGCGATGTCGCTACTTGCGAGCGCGTCACGCCACAGCCGCTCGACGCTCGGCGTCCAGAACCCGAGCGCGCTTTCAGGGAGCACCACGATCGTGGCGCCCTGCCCTCCAGCCCGCGTGACCGAAGTGATCAGGTCGCGCTGCCGCGCGAGCGTGCCGTCGCGTCCGAGGCTCTGGCCCATGTCGAGGTCGACGCCCCGGAACCTGTCCGGGAGCGGCGGCGCCGTCCATGTCGCGGCCGACCATAGCCAGATCCCGCCGAGCAGGATTGCGACCAACGGCCAAGCTCGCGTCATCATCATGATGAGGCCGACCACCGCGGCCGTCAGTCCCAGCCAGCCCCATCTGGGAAACAGCACGCCGGCGGCCGTCAGCGGGTGCGCCCAACCCACGATCCCGAAGGGCGGCACCGCCATCAAAGCAGCCGCCAGCGCAAACCTCGCCGCCCTCCCTCCGGCCGGCTTATCCAGAGCAGCCCGTGGATGGCAACGAAGGCGAGCGACGCGACGAGCCAGAGGAACAGGCCGGGCCAGATGTCCGAGCCATAGAAGTTCGCGACGCCCTGCGGCAGGCCCCGCGACGCCGCGAGAAAGTAGGCGGCCGCGACCAACGCCGCGATGGTCCGCCTGCGCGCCAAAGCCCACAGTGCCGGAAACAGCATCGCGAGCGGCAGCGTCAGCGGTTCGCCGCTCCAGCCGATGACGCCGACCAGCGCCGCGATCAGGATCAGCAGCAGAGCCCGCGCCATCTTACGGCTCGAAGGTGAGGAGCGGATGCGCGCGGCCGAGCACACCGCTGGCCGGGATCGGCCCGAAATACCGTGAGTCATAGGAGCCCGCGAAATCGGAGTGGAGGAACAGGGAACCGGGCGAAACCGGCCCACCCGAAAAGGCCGTGAGCGCCCTGCCCGCGGCGTCGGTCGGCCGAAGATCGGAATGGGGAAGCGGATGGCCATCGATGGAAACGCCGGCGCCGATCGCGATCGCCTGCCCTTCCGTCGCCACAACCGTCTTGATCAGCGGGCTGAACCAGCCTGGGCAGAGGCCGCGACCGAGATAGCCGCGCTCGCGCGCCAGGCGGAACGCAGCGCTGTCGGGCGGGCAGATGAAGACGAGATCACCCATGGCGGGCGGTCCGTCGAGGGGCTCGATCCGCCAGAGCCCGAGCGGATAGCTGCGCGTGAGATTGAGGCGCAAGCCGGCGAACCACGCGGTGCCGGCCAGCATGATCAGAGACGCGACCGCGGCCGGCACAATGAGGATGGCGCGCCGCCTCACTGCTTCATCACCGGCGTCTGCCGCTGGCTCTGGCGCAGGGTTTCGGCCTGCTTCAGCGTCGCGGCGGTGCGCTCGTGGGCGGCGAGCTGCTGCGCCGTCCGCATGGTCGGCCAGGCCTCGGCGAGCTTCTGCCGCTCGCCCGGAGCGAGCCCGTCGGCCGCCTTGTCGAAGATCTTGCCGGCGGGTTCGCGGGCGGCGTTGGTGAGCAGCGTGCGCTCGCCGAACCGCTCCGCGATCGCTTTGTTGAAGCCGTCGATCTCGCCCTTCACCTCGCGGTTGGAAATCGCATAGCCGAGCGCGGCCGGCAGGTCGTTGCGGTCGATGGCATCGCGCACCCGTTCGAGCACGCGATGCGCCGCCGGCGACAAGGCGGGGATGTCGATCGAGACCCGCAGCCGCATCGCCTGCTCCTCGGCCTGCAGCTTCTGTACGGCCGCCTCACGCAGGTTGAGATAGCGCTCGATGTCCCGCTTCAGCGCCGGCACATTGAGCTCGGCGGCACGCCGGTCCTCGCGATCGGCCTTGCCGGCGAGAAGCCCGGTCTTGCCCTTGAGCGCGCCGAGCGCCTGCGGCTCCGACGCCAGCCGGTCCAGCGTCGTCTTCGCCGCGGCCGGATCCGACAGGACCGCATCGAAATTCATGGCGCGGAACGCCGTCTCCGGATCGGCGAAGACATAACGGAAGCGCGTTGAGACCTCGTCCCATTGCTTGGCAACGGCAGGATCCGCGCGGAGCTTCTCCTCGACCGCGTCCTGGATCGATTTGGTGAACAGGGTGACGCCGGCGACCATCGCTGCGGCCTCCTTCTGGCTGTGTGTCTGACGGGGATCGAACAGGCCGAGACGCGCGCCAACACCGCGCAGGCGCTGCGTGAGATGGGCGAGCCTCGAGCTCTGGCGGATCGTCCAGTCGACGCGATCGCGCAGCAGCGTGCGGGCGACCTTGACGATATGCAGGCCGCGGTTTTCGGCGAAGCGAAGCGCCTGGCGGTAGAGCGTCCCACGCTCGTAATCGAGCGTGGTCTCCTTGGCATTGCGTCGCGATAGGACCTTGGCGAGGCCGCCATTGAAGGAGAAGGAGCGACGCCCGTAATAGAGCGCCATGTCCTCGCGGTGCCGGGTCAGCGCGACATAGGTCAGGTGCCGATCGAGCGACAGCGAGGCGAGGACCTTCACGCGATCCACGGTCGCGCCCTGGGCCTTGTGGATCGTCGTCGCATAGCCGTGGTCGACATTGCGATAGAGGTGCTGGTCGACGGTGATGTGCCGCCGCTGCTCGCCCTCGCCGATCGCCGCGACGATGCGGTTCGGCGCGGCCTCGACGACCTTGCCGATCATGCCGTTCTTCACGCCGAGGGCGCCGTCGTTCTTCAGGAAGACGATCTGGTCGCCGGCATCGAACTTGCGGACGCCGTCTTCCGTGCGGAAGACATGTCCCACTCCAACGAGGCCGCGCTCGACCAGCTTCTCGCGCGCCATGGTGTTGAGCATGCGGACGTCGCGCCGCAGATGCGCCAGGATCAGCGAGCTCTTCGCGGGATCGTAGTCCCGGTTCCAATCCGCGATCAGGCTGGCGACCGCGCCGGCCTTCAGCGCCGAGCCGAGCACCCTGCCCTGATGCTGATAGGCGGAGAGCGACTCGGCGATCCGGCCACGCGCCAGATCCATCGATGCGGCGCGCATCCATTGCTCGCGCTGGCGATAGATGGTCTCGAGTTCGGCATAGCGATGCGCTCGACGATGGCGCGGAACGCCGCCCCCGCCTCGATCGGCTGAAGCTGGTCGGGATCGCGACGAGCACCAGCTTGGCGCCGGCCCTCACCGCCGCTTCGACGAAGCGCGCCATCTGCTTGGAGGCGACCATCCCGGCCTCGTCGAGCACGAGGACGGTCTTGGAATCGAGCGCGTCCCCTGCCCTCCTTCCAGCGCAGCTCCCAGGACGCCAGCGTGCGGCTCGCGATGCCGATTCCTTCTCCAGACCCTCCGCGGCCTTGCCGGCGAGCGCCGCGCCGACCACGCGGCAGCCGGCGAGCTCCCAGGCCTCCGCGCCGCCTTCATCATGGTGGTCTTGCCGGCGCCGGCGCGTCCGACCACGGCCGCGATCCCGCCCGCTTCGTCACATGCTCGATCGCCGTGCGCTGCTCTTCCGACAGCCGATCATGGCGGGCGAACACCTGCGCCAGCAGGCGCTCGCGCACGCCATGCGACCCGCGCTCGACAGCCAGATCGCCTGCCGCGCCATTCCCGCCTCGAGGCGGATGAGCTCGCGTGTCGTGAAGCGCGCCGGCATCCTCTCGCCGGTCGCGAAGTCGAGCGCTCTCGCGCTCGATGCGCAGGAGGTCCGGGCTCTGGAGGATGCGCGCCATCAGCTGCTGGAGGTGCCGGCATCGTCGACATAGCGGTGCAGCACCTTGGCGATGTCTCGGCTGTCGAAGACGCTCTTCTCCGACGTCAGCAGGTCGAGCACGATCTCCGGCCGGTTCAGGATTCGCCGGCGGTTTTCGGTGCGCTGCTCTTCGAACAGCTTCAGCCGTTCGAGATCGACTGGCTCGCCCTCGTGCGCCGATTGCGCTGGATCGCCTTGGCGCCGACGCCGATATGCGTGGTCGGCACCAGGTCGATGCGCGCTCGGCGTAGGAACGCCGTCGACGCGGATCTCCAGGCCGGCGAGCGCCAGATGCTGGTTCTGCAGGTCGAGCCAGCCGTTGCGTTGCTCCAGGAACTCGGTCTTCTCGCCCGACCAGAGCGATAGACGATCTTGCCGGCCTGGTTGCG